>CAYSGA010000127.1:0-6206 GCA_964430165.1 uncultured Eubacteriales bacterium | reverse complement strand
GCTTCCATTTTTAACTTTAGCGTCGATCGAGACGACGACGCACTGGCGGCCGAAACGTCCGGCCGCTTCCCGGAGAAGCCCGGGATTTTCGAAAGCCGCCGTGCCGAGCGAAACCTTATCCGCGCCGGCGTTGAGGGCTTCCCGGATGTCTTCGACCGAACGCAGCCCGCCGCCGACGGTCAGGGGGATGAAAATTTCCCGCGAGACGCGCTCGACGACCTCAAGGAGCGTCCGGCGGCTTTTCCAGGTCGCCCCGACGTCCAGAAAACAAAGCTCGTCGGCGCCCTGGGCGTTATATGCGCGGGCTCGTTCGACCGGGTCCCCCGCGTCGCGGAGATTTTCAAACCGGACGCCCTTGACGACGCGGCCGTCGTCCATGTCGAGGCAAGGGATGATCCGGACGGCCGGCGCCGGGCGGCCGCGTTTCGGGAGCTCCGGAATCGAAACGTTCTCCGGCGCTTCCCCTCCGGCCGTTTCTCCGTCCGGCCTTCCGTTGCTCCATCGGGCGAGAAACTCAAGCCCAAGGGGTCCGCTTTTTTCCGGGTGGAATTGGACGCCGAGGACACGCCCGCGGCCGACGGCGGCCGGAAGCGTCGCATCCCCGAACCGGAATTCGGCCAGGACATCCGGCCGGCTTTCGGCCCGGGGGGCGAACCCGTGGACGAAGTAATAGAATCCCGCGGCGAGGACTCCGGCCTTGCGGTCCGGAACGACCGCGTTCCATCCCAGGTGGAGCAGACGCGGTCCGCGAAGCCGATGGACGCGTCCCCGGAAAACACCCAGACCCGGATTGCGGCCCCCGTCTTCCGCGCTTTCGTCAAACAGAAGATGCATCCCAAGACAGATTCCGAGCAGGGGGCGTCCGGCGGCCGCCCAGGATTTCAGGGCGTGGAAAAGGCCGGACGCTTCGAGCCGTTCCGCCGCCGCTCCGAAATGGCCGACGCCGGGCAGGATGAGCCGGTCGACATCCGCCAGATCGGAAGACACGGAAACGGTTTTAAACGGTTGGCCGATCCGCTCCAGGGCCGTCCGGACGGAAAATAAATTTCCCGCGCCGTGATCGATAAGGCCGATCATGACGGCTCCTTCACGCTGGACGGAAGGCCGGCCGTCCGTGCGTCGATTGCCCCGGCGTCCCGGAGGGCCCGGGCGAAGGCCTTGACCAGGGCTTCGATTTTGTGATGGTCCGAGCGGCCGTACTCCACCCGGAGATGAAGGGCGGCCCCGAGGTTTGCGGCGAGGGCGGCGAAGAAATCCTCGAAGAGAGCGACTTCGAGATCTCCGCATCGGCGGCCTTTGAACCGGGGTTCCCAGCGGAGAAACGGCCGGCCGGAGAGGTCGATCGCGGCCGAGGCCAGGGTTTCGTCCATCGGAACGAGGGCCCAGCCCATTCGACGGATGCCCTTTTTGTCGCCGAGGGCTTTCTTGAGAGCGAGGCCGAGGACGAGGCCGGTGTCTTCGACCGAGTGATGGGCGTCGACTTCGAGGTCGCCGGCGATCTTGATTTGAATGTCGATTGCGGCGTGGCGGGCGAACGTTTCGAGCATGTGTTTGAAAAAGCCGAGGGGCGTTCCGATGTCGGCTTGTCCCCGGCCGTCGAGGTTGAGGCTGATCGAGATATCGGTTTCTTTCGTCGTTCGCGTCAAAGCGGCGGTTCTCATAAGAATTCCTCCAATCCGGAGACAAGGCTGTCGATAAAACGGGCCGCCCCGGCTTCTTTCATCCGGCGGCGCCAGCCGGAATCATCGCGGAGTTTCGGCGGCCGGACGGCGGCGGCCGGAAGGCCGGCCGCGCGCGCCGCGGCCATGTCGGCCGGAGCGTCCCCGAAATAGACGGCCCGCCGGACGCCGAGGCGCCGGAGGGCGAGCCGGAGACCGAAGGGGTTTGGCTTCTGGCGGCGGCCCATGTCTTCCCTGGCGATCACGGTTTCGAAAAAACGGTCCGTTCGGAAGCGCCGCAGGGCGAGCCGGGCTTCTTCAAGAGGGCGCCCGGTGACGATCCCAAGGCGATAACGGGCGGCCAGTCGTCTCAGCAGGGGGGCCGGCAGAAGCCATCGTTCCGAACGCGAAAAACCGAATTGACCATTTTCCCCAAGATAGTATTTCTGGAAAACGGAGATGAGCTTGCGACGCGGCACGGTGCGGCCTATCGATTCGAGGATCGCCGCCGCGACGTCCCAGTCGTTGTTCATCTCCGGGCGGAGCTTGCACCGTTCGATTTCGGCCCGCGGGACGCGCGCTCCCGAAAAAAACAAGAC
This sequence comes from uncultured Eubacteriales bacterium, assembly GCA_964430165.1. Lineage (GTDB taxonomy): Bacteria > Acidobacteriota > Aminicenantia > Aminicenantales > UBA4085 > JAAZPG01. The sequence continues at coordinate 3,949 of CAYSGA010000127.1, read as the reverse complement.
CGTCTGCTCGATCGCCCGGCGATAGGAGGCCGAGACGTCGACCAGGACGCCGTCCATGTCGAAAAGCAGCGTTTCCGGCGAACGGGCCCCTTCCAGGGCCGCCACCAGCCGGCGGTTTTCCCCGGGCCGGCCGATCGTGATCCGGAGACAGTCCGAAAGCCGGGGATCTCCCGGGAAGGCTTTCACCAGGATTCCGGCCGCGGCCAGGCGTTTTTGCATGCGTTCGGCTTCGGGCTCGACCCGGACGCAGATAAAATTCGCGGCCGAGGGAAAGACGGACAGGCCGGAACCGCCGAGCGCGGCCGCGAGCTTTTTCCGCTCCCGGGCGATTGTGCGGCGGAGGCGCTCATAGAACGGGCCCGAATCCAAAGCGGCTGCGCCCGCGGCCAGGGCGGCGGCGTTGACCGAATACGGAGGAAGCATGGCCTGAAGGGCGGATATGACCGTCGGACCGGCGATCACGTATCCGAGGCGAATACCGGCCAGGGCGAAATATTTCGAAAACGAGCCGACGACGATCAGGTTGGGATGCCGATACGTCATCCGGGCGTGGGTCCGGCCTTGAAACCCGGCGTAGGTTTCGTCGAGAAGGACGGGAATGTCAAATCGGGCGGCCCGCTTGATAACGGCTTCCACGTCCGACGGCTTGATTTCCGTCCCCGTGGGATTGTTGGGCGTGACGAGAACGACCAGCCGGGTCGTTTTCGTGATCGCCTTGATCATATCCGGCCGGCGAAATTCGAACCGGGGGCCGAGAGGAACGCCGCGGACGCGGGCCCCGCGGATTCCGGCGGCTAACGCATAGATGCTGAATCCCGGCACAGGCATAAGGACGCGGTCTCCCCGCCCGGCAAACAGGGCCATCAGGGCATAGATGGCTTCGTCGGCCCCGTTGGTGAGAATCATCCGCCCGGGGCGTTGGCCGAAGCGGCGGGCGGCGGCCCGGGTCAGCTCTCCGGCATCCGGGTAGGCGGAGGCATCGTCCGGGCAAAACCGCTGAAGGGCGGCTAAAACGGGCGCCGGCGGGCCCCACCGGTTTTCGTTGGCGTCCAGGCGGAGTCCGGCCGGGCGGTCTCCCTCCGCGCGACGATAGGGGACGACCTTTTCCAGATCCAAACGGAATTTCATCACAGCACCACTTTCGAAAATTCATATTCCAGGATGTCGCTCGCCCCCGCCTTTTTCAGGCGGGGGATCAGCCGGGCGGCGTCGCCCCGCAGGACCGCGGCTTTCACCGCGTAGCCGTGGCCGGCGAAAAGCGGCGAGACCGTCGGCGAGCGCATGCAGGGCAGGAGGGCGACGATGCCGTCCAGCCCTCCGGCCGGAACGTTCATCTCCAGCATGACCCGGCTCCGGGCGTCGAGAACGGAGCGAAGCAGCAATTTCACTTCCCCGATCCGTTCGCGTTTCCAGGGATCGTTCAAGGCGGCCGGGTCGGCCACGAGCCGGGTCGTCGAATCCAGAAGATTGGCGTAGATGCGGAGGCCGTGGGCCCGGAGCGTCCGGCCGGTGGACACGTTATCGACGATCATGTCCGCGTCGTCGGGAGGAAAGACTTCGGTCGCGCCGAAGGTCCGGAGAAGGACGGCCGTGAAGCCGCGCTCGTCCAGAAAACGACGGGTGATCGATTCGTATTCGGAGGCGACGATGATCCGGCGCCGGCGGGCCTCGGTCTCGGAAAATCCGTCCGGGACGGCGGCCGCGATACGAACGGGATTGAAATCGAGGTCCATGACCTCGGTCAGATTCGCGCCGCTTTCGACAACCCAGTCGTGGCCGGTGAACCCGAGGTCGTGGGCGCCCAGCTCGATCAGGCGGGGGATGTTCTGGGGTTTCAGGACCTTGGCCTCGAACCCGGGGAGGCCGATCCCGGGCCGGTAAGCTTCGGCGTCCTCTTCGACGGCGAAGCCCGCATCATTGAGGAGACGGACGACTTCGGCGTACAACCGTCCCTTGGGAATGACCATTTTCAGACGTTTCATGCATACGCTCCCTGAGAAAATTCCGGGGGAGGCCGGTCCGCCGCAAGACGGAGTCCGGCCGGGGAAAAAGAGAGGGGATTACAGGGGCGTATTAATGGGCGCGGGAACGCCCATGGAAGACATGATGGTGCCGGAGAACGGAAACGGCGAAGGCGGCATCAGTCTTCATAACGGCAGAAAGTTTAGAGCATCGGCGAAGCTCTGTCAAGCGAAAAATGAAAACGGCGAAAAAACGAGCCGTTTTCCGGTCCTTGCCGGATCATGTCCGGACGTGATATCTTGCCGTTATCAAGGAGGCGGTTATGGCCCTCATCATCCGCGGCGGGACCCTCTTTTCGCCGACTTCCCTCGGGAAGCGTGACGTTCTCCTTGCCGGCGGTCGGATCGAAGCGGTCGCCGAACCGGGCGCGGTCGTTTGCGGAGGATTTCCGGCGAACGTTATCGAAGCCGGGGGGAAAACCGTTCTTCCCGGATTCATCGATCCGCACGTCCATATCCTGGGCGGGGGGGGCGAGGGCGGGCCGGCGACGCGGGATCCCGAAATCGCGGTTGAGGACATCGTCGAAAGCGGTGTGACGACCGTCCTCGGCTGCCTTGGGACGGACTCCGTCACTCGGCACATGAGTTCCCTTTTGGCCAAGGCGCGGGCCTTGGAGATCGAGGGCGTTTCGACCAGGTGTTTCTGCGGTTCCTATGAAATCCCGGTCAAAACGGTCACCGGCAGCGTCCGAGGCGACCTGGTCCTGATCGATCAAATCATCGGGGCCGGGGAAATCGCCCTCTCCGACCATCGCTCGTCCCAACCCTCGTTCGAGGAATTCGCTCGTTTGGCCGGGGAATGCCGGGTCGGGGGGATGCTGGGCGGCAAGGCCGGGATTCTCCACGTCCACATGGGCGACGGTTCCCGCGGTTTGGATTATTTGCGCCGGCTCGTCCGGGAGACGGAGATTCCGGTCACCCAGGTCGTTCCGACGCACTGCAACCGGAACCGGCGGCTGCTCGGGGAAGCGGTCGAATTCGCCCGGTCGGGGGGCCGGATCGATCTGACTGCCGGGACCGACCCGGACCAGGAGACAGACCACGACGTCAGCGTCGAAACCGCGATCCGGCTTCTGCTCGAAAACGGCGTCCCGCTCGACCGGGTGACCGTCAGTTCGGACGGAAACGGCAGCCTGCCGGTTTTCGACGCGGCCGGAAAACTCACCGGCCTGACAGTGGCTTCGCCTCGTTCGCTCCTCAAGACGTTCCGTTCGCTCGTCGGCCGCAAGATTTTAACCGTGGAACAGGCGGCCGGATTGTTTTCGGCGAATCCGGCGTCGATTTACCAGTTGGGGTCGAAAGGCGCGATCGAACCGGGTCGGGATGCGGACCTTTTAATTTTCGACAAAAATATGGAATTGACGGACGTTGTCGCCCGAGGCCGGGTCCTGATGGCCGGGGGAAAACTCCTGGCCCGCGGCACCTTCCATTAAATCGGTGCCAGGTTACTCATTTCCCAATTTCCGGCAGTGTCTCGGTGGTTCAAATTGGGAAATGAGTAACCTGGCACCGATTTTCTGGCACAGATTTTAGCCCGGATTCCTTGGAGGGGAAGCAGGGCTGGCGGGTATCCCGCCGCCCGTTGTCCTAACTCCCCTCGGTCGCGTAGGACTGCCCTCGCGCCAAGGGCGGGGAGGACTGCGAAGCCTGCAAAGCCTGCAAAGCCTGAAGAGGAACCCATTTCATAGGGTTCCCCTTTAATCTTCAGGCGGGGCCCCATTTGAACAGGACCGGCGGAATCAGGCTCAAAGCCCCGAAGAGAACCCAGGCGATCATCAGCGGAATCAGCCATTTGGCCCATTTTTCATAACGCAACGCGGCCAATCCCAGAACGCCCATCGTCACTCCCGACGTCGGAAGGATGGGATTGATATATTCGGCCAGTTGAAAGGCGAAGACGCTCGTCTGCCGGGTGATTCCGACCAGGT
>CAYSGA010000126.1:0-6258 GCA_964430165.1 uncultured Eubacteriales bacterium | reverse complement strand
GCTACATCAATTGCGACGGCCGCCGGCAGGAATTTGCGGCCGCCCGCCCCTCACTGGAAGAAGTCAAGTCAGAAGGAGAAATCATTCGTTTACTTCTTGCGGCTGCCGGTTCCGCGGACCGGAACCCGGGAGGATCATGAGCGAGCCCCTGATTCTCCTCGTCAAGATTGTCGTCGTGTTGGGGTGGTTTCTTGCCCTGGCGCTACTTCTGACCTGGGCCGAGAGGAAACAGAGCGCGGTCATACAGGATCGGATCGGCGCCAACCGGGCCCGGGTTTTCGGCCTGCGGATGTTCGGGCTGTTTCAGCCGTTCGCCGACGCGATCAAGATGCTTTTCAAGGAGGATTTCGTCCCGCCTTTCGCCGATAAGGTTCTCCACACGCTGGCGCCGTTCGTCTCGTTTTTCTTCGTCGCCGTGGCCGTGACGGTGATGCCCTTCGGTCCGACGGTCCGGGTCGGAGGGACGGCGGTCACCCTCCAGATTTACGACGGGTCGGCCGGGCTTCTTTTCCTCCTGGCGATGTTGTCGTTGGGGGTTTACGGTATCCTGCTTTCCGGTTGGTCGTCCCGTAACCGCTGGGGTCTCATCGGCGGCCTGCGGGGCGCCGCCCAGCTCGTTTCCTACGAAGTCGGCCTCGGTCTTTCCCTGGTCGGGCTGATCATGGTCTATCCGTCTCTGCGGTTGTCGGAAATCGTGGCCCACCAGGGCGCCTTGTTTCTCGGGTTCCTCCCGCGCTGGGGCGTGTTTCTCCAACCCCTCGGCTTTATCGTGTTCTTCGTCACCGCAATCGCCGAAACCAAGCGTGGGCCGTTCGACCTTCCGGAAGGGGAATCGGAAATCATCGGTTTTTACGCCGAATACGGCGGCCTCAAATGGGGCCTGTTCATGCTGACCGATTTCATGGAAATCATCATCGTCGCGGCGCTGGCAACGACCCTCTTTTTCGGCGGCTGGCAGGTGCCTTGGCTGGGTCCCGACGGCGTGAACTGGCCCTGGGGCGGCCATTGGAGCATGGCCTCCTGGATCGTCGTCGGTCTCCAAATCGTCGCCTTCCAGCTCAAGGTCGCCTTCTTCTGCTGGCTTCAGATTCTCATCCGTTGGACGTATCCGCGGATCCGGTATGATCAATTGATGGACCTGGGCTGGAAATTGATCGTCCCCCTCGGTCTGCTCAACATCCTGGGGACGGGCCTGGTCATGAGCTTAAAATGAAAAACGCGGTCGTGCTTCTGGGGGCCCTCGTCAAGGGGATCTTGATCACCGCCCGCCACTTTTTCACCAACCTCTGGTTTCATTTTCTTCGATTGATCGGAATCAAAAAGTGCCGGCCGGGCGCGGTCACGATCCAGTATCCCGAACAAACGAAACCGCTCTCGACCCGCTACCGGGCGGCCCCCCGGCTGATGATGCGGCCCGAAGGGAAGCCGCGGTGCGTGGCCTGTCTTCTCTGCGTGACCGTTTGCCCGTCGGAATGCATTATCGTCGAGGCGGCCGCGGACCCGGACCCGGAAATCCAGAAGGTCGCCTCCCGTTTCGAAATCGACCTGACCCGATGCTGTTTCTGCGGTTTTTGCGTGGAAGCCTGCCCGGAAGACGCCATCCGGATGGACACCGGCCGGATCGACCTGGCTGCCCGGTCCCGCCGGGATTTGATCTGGACCCTGGACGATCTTCTCAAATAAATCGGAAATTAGTGCCGGGGCTCCCCTTAGGGGCCCTGGCCCCGATTTAAGATCGCTTTAATTTCCCGCGTTGTTCCGGTATAATCGAAAACTCTTTTTATCCCACAGGAGGTAAGTTATGGAAAAGGTCACTGTCGAGGAACTGCTCAAAAGAGCCGAGCAGCCCGCTAAAGACGCCCCGCGTCTTCACAAATTCTACAAAGGCAAACTGGGCGTCGCCTTGAAGTGCCGCGTCCGCGACTTCAGCGATTTCGCCATCTGGTACACGCCCGGAGTGGCCGCGGTCTGCAAGGAAATCGCCGCCGATCCTCAAAAGGCCTACGAGTACACCAACAAGTGGAATAGCGTGGCCGTCATTAGCGACGGGACCCGCGTTTTGGGCCTGGGCGACATCGGGCCCCTGGGCGCCCTTCCGGTCATGGAAGGCAAGGGCATCCTGTATAAATACCTCGGCGGCGTGGACGCCTTCCCCATCTGCCTGGATGAAAAGGACCCGGACAAGATCATCGAAATCGGCCGGGCCCTCCAGCCCTCCTTCGGCGGGTACAACCTTGAGGACATCGCCCAGCCCAAGTGTTTTCGGATCCTCGACGAACTACGGGCCAAGTGCGAAATCCCGGTCTGGCATGACGACCAGCAGGGGACGGCCTGCGTCACCGTCGCCGGCGTGATCAACGCTCTCAAGATCGTCAAGAAGGACATGGCCGGGGCGAAGTGCACGGTCATCGGGTCGGGCGCTTCGGGCATCAACATCGCCCGGATGCTCATGGCCGCCGGGACCAGCCCGGACAACATGCTCTCGGTCGACTCCAAGGGCATCCTCTCGCGCGACCGGGCCGACCGGGCCACCCTTGAGGAAAAATTCAAGGAGAAATGGGACCTCTGCCTCCGGACGAACCCGAAGTGCAAGCAGGGCTCCACGGCCGACGCGATCAAGGGCGCCGACGTCCTCATCTGCGTCTCCACCCCGGGCCCCGGGACCATCAAGCCCGAATGGATCAAGACGATGGCCAAGGATGCCATCGTGTTCGCCGAAGCCAACCCCATCCCTGAAATCTGGCCCTGGGAAGCCAAGGAAGCCGGCGCCCGCGTTGTGGCCACCGGCCGGTCTGATTTCCCCAACCAGGTCAACAACTCGCTCGGGTTCCCCGGGATCTTCCGCGGGGCGCTCGACGTCCGGGCTAAAACGATCACCGACGAGATGTGCATCGCCGCTGCCCGCGAGCTGGCCAAGGTCGCCGAGGACAAGGGCATCAGTGAAAACTACATCATCCCGAATATGGACGAATGGGAAGTCTTCCCCCGTGAAGCCGTGGCCGTCGGGATGAAGGCCATCGAGCAGGGCGTAGCCCGGTACAAATTCACTGCCGCCGAGCTTCTGGCCCAGGCCAAGGAAATGATCGGCAAAGCCCGCAACGAAGTCCAGCTGTTGATGAAGGAAAAGTACATCATCGACCCGGACAAATAGGCCTTACGGAACCTGATATCTGGGGGGAAGGGCCGGAGGCCTTTCCCCCTTTTTATTTCAACCGATTTGACAAACAAATTTATTTATGATAGAAGTTCGGGTAGATCGACGTCTATATTAGGATACCCTTCGAGTGTTGGTTTCGATGTGCGTGTCCAACGAAGAGTGACGCGATCGAGTGAGAAAGGAGAATGAAATGAAAAGTCTCACAAAAACCGTCGTTCTCGTTTTAGCAATCGCCGTTGTTCTGACCGGCTGCAAGCAACCCACCCAGCTGATCAACGACGTAAAGGCCGCCATCGAGACTGTCACCACGGCCGGCGCCGACAAGTACGCCCCTGAGGAACTCAAGGCCGTCAATGACGACCTGACCCAGGCCCTTGACGAAATCGCCGCCCAGGACAAGAAGTTCTTCAAGAAATTCGGTCCGGCGAAGGAAATGCTAGTCGCCCTTCAGACGAAAGTGGCCGACCTGCAGACTGCTCTCCCGGCGAAGATCGAAGCCGCGAAAAACGTCGCCATCCAGCTCCAGGGCGAAGCCATGGCCGCGATCACCGAGACCACCGAGCTTCTGAAGAAGGCCCCCAAGGGCAAGGGCACCGCGAAGGACCTCGAAGCCCTCAAGGCCGACCTGGCCGGCGCGGAAACCATGTACACGGAAATCCAGGCCGCCCTCGACGCCAATGACTACATCGGCGCCCAGGACAAGGCCAACGCCGTGAAGGCGAAAGTCGCCGCCATCGCCGACCAGATCAACGCGGCCATCGCCAAGGTGAAGCGGTAATCGCTAGCGAGATCATCCGGATCGCGGGCGCGCTTGAAAAACCCGGGGCTTGCCTGCGTCACCTGTGTCCTGGGTCTCATCACCTGTATCGCTTGTAACACACCGCCGGCGCCTCCGGAGGCGGCCAGGGCTGCGGCTCTGGAGCAAGACCTCTGGAGGGCCGGCGGTTCTCTTTTCACTCCCGGGGAATACGAAGAATTCAAGGCCGGTTTGAAGAGCGCCGGCGAACGGATTGGAACCGAAGAGGCCAAATTCGGCTGGTTCCGCGATTACGCCCCGGTTCAAGCCGAATTGAAAAGACTCGTGGCGGAAGGGGAAGCCCTTCTACGACGGATCAAGAACGATAAGGCCGCCAAGGCCCGGACCTTCGCCTTGTCCGCCGAGACCCTGGCCGCCCGGATCGAAAGCCTCCACCGGATCACCCAGTATTTTAACGAAAACGACGACGTCCGGAAAAACGTCTCCCAGGCGGAAATCAAGCTTTCCGAAGCCCGGATGCTCGTGGCCAAGGAAAAATACGAGCTCGCCTCGGCTATAGCCGGCGAAGGCGGGCTCTTTTTGGACCGGGCCGAGGAGGCCGCGGTCCGGCTGTTCGATCGCTACCTAGATTCCGGCCAACTGGCCAAATGGCGGCGATGGGCGGACGCGGCGGTGGAAGAATCTCTGACCAATTCCGCGGTGACGATCATCGTCAACAAGGTCGAGCGCAAGATGACCGTCTATAAAAAAGGAGAGGTCCGGGCGAGGTTCGATATAGGCCTGGGGAAATACGGTCTTTCCGACAAGCTCTGCGCGGGAGATGAAGCGACTCCGGAAGGCCGCTACAAGATCGTGAAGAAATTTCCGGCCTCCAAGTTTTACAAGGCCCTGCTGATCGATTATCCCAATGAAGACGACAAGCGAGCGTTTGCCGAGGCGAAAAGCAAGGGACTGATTCCAAACCACGCCGGAATCGGCGGGGCGATCGAGATCCACGGCGGAGGCAAGGACAGCTTGACGAAAGGCTGCGTCGGGCTTGAAAACAAGGATATGGACGACATTTACGCCTGGGCCGAAGTCGGCGTGTCGGTGACGATCGTCGGCGCGACCGGAATCGAAAACACGATTCTCGCCGAGGTTCTGAAGTTCAAGAAAAATGCTCGCTAAAAAAACGAAAATCATCGCGGCGACGGCCTTCGGTGTCGTTTTAGCCCTCGCGATCGTCATCGTCGCCGGAAACTTGATCGAGAAGTCCTGGGCCCGCGACAAAGCCGAAGCGGCCAAGCCCGAGGCGGGGGCCAGGGCCCTCCAGACGAAGGCAAAACAACTCGCGGCGAAAATGAAAAACCTCAGGCCGCGAGGGACGTACGTTCTGATCGACACCGCCGAAAATCGGCTCCGGGTGATGCGCGACGGCCAAATGGTCCAGGAAGCGGTCGTTTCCTGCGGTTCGGGGGACATTCTCCAGGACCCAAGCGGCGAGCGGAAATGGATTTTCGACACGCCCCGCGGCGAGTTCTCGGTGTCGTCCAAGCTTGTCAACCCGACTTGGATCAAGCCGGATTGGGCGTTTTACGAGGAAGGTGAGGAACTTCCAAGCAACTTCAACGACCGGGTCGACAACGACACGCTCGGCGACTTTGCCTTGGGTTTCGGCTCCGGATATTTCATCCACGGAACGCTGTATACGCGGATGCTCGGCCGGAACGTGACCCACGGCTGTGTCCGGGTGGGGGACGACGATTTGAAAAAGGTTTACCAAACCGTGCCGATGGGCGCGAAAGTCTATATCTACTGAGATGAATATCAAAAAGCTTTGCGGAGCCGTTCTAGGATGCGTCGTTTTGACCGCGTTCGCGGCCGGACAGGGAGCGGCTGTTTCGGCGAAGAAAACGGCCTTGTTCGAGCAGGAATACGAAATCGCCAGGACCTCGAAGTCCTATGTCGTTTTCGATTTCGAAGCCCGGATCGTCGCCCTGAAAGCGAGGGGATTCGTTCTGAAGGAATGGCCGATCCTCAAGGTCAGGCGGTGGGGGCGTTTGACCGGCTTGACGCCATATCCCCTCGAAAGAAAAAGCGCCATCCACGAGCCGAAAAGAAAAGACATCACGCCCGGAAAGACGGAGGCCGAAAAAAATGCCGAGGCCAAGTCCGACCCCAAGAAAAAAAGCGGGGGCCTGGATATCCTTGAACTCGATAAAATGCCGGTCGATTATACTTTCTGGCTGCCTGGCCAAATCCGGATCATCGTGCGGCCGCACCGGAAGGGCCTGGGGGCGATTTTAAGCGGTATCGGCCGGATCTTTTCGAAAGGGATTGCCCGGCCCGTCAAGACGATATTCCG
>CAYSGA010000125.1:0-6303 GCA_964430165.1 uncultured Eubacteriales bacterium | reverse complement strand
AGATACTTGACTGTGATCGTTTGCGGTTCGGTCTCCAATTGCTGCCAGGCCTTGACGGTTTTCCCGCCGGACAGGGCTTTCTGCCATTCGAGAACGACGTCTCCCAGGGTGAACGAGCCGCCCGAGGCCCGGAAGAGGACTTCCCCGGAGTCGACCGCCCGGCCGTCGCGGTCCTTGACCTCGACGTCGAGTCTCCAGATTTTTTTCTGTTCGTCGACGAGGGCCGGCTGAATCTGCACCGAGGTCGGCATCAGGAGCTTGAGATGGCGTTCGACGAGGGCCGAGCCCGAATCCGGCGTTTTGTCATATCGGCCCTTGACCTCGACCAGGATCTCGGTCTTGTCCGTGGCTTTTTCGATCGTCCAGACTCCGATGATTTCCAGCGTTCCGTTGGTCGCGACGGTCCCGGCGTTGAAGGAATCCGGCCCCTTGAGGTCGGCGCCCTTGACGCTCACGGTTACGACGACGTCCTGGGCCGGGTCGTCGTCCTCGACGTTTTCGATGATAACGATCAGGTCGTCGCCCGGGGCCCCGGCTTTCTGCTCGACCTTGAAATCGGGGCGCAGGGCGCTGAAGCTCGCCCGCCAGACGGTGTAGACGTTTTGAACAGCATGGTCCAGAAGGTCGTCGATGCCCCAGGAAACGAGCATCCCCCAGGCCGACCCGACTTTGGGCAGAGTGTATTCGGCTTCCGTCCTGGCCAGCGAGGCGAACGCGGCCGGATTGCCGTTTCCGGCCGTCCGCTGGGCGTCCAGAAACGCGGTGCTGTATCCTTTCAAGTTTCCGGCCGCCGTGACCAGGGTCCAGTTTCCCTCCCACTCGATATGGGTGCTCGTGCTGCTGGATGAGATCCAGCCGTTCCAGTACCAAGGGTCGTACCAATTAGCGCTGGGCTCCGCTTTCACGGCGTCGTACCAATATTTGGCCGTGCTGGTCCAGTCCTCCACGCCGTTTCCGGTCGGGCCGGAGATGTTCTCGCCGATCAGCATCTTGCCCGTGACCGTCCCCGTCCCGCCCGGGTCCAAAATTTTTTTTGCTTCAGCGCCGGGCATGCCCATCATGTGATACGGGGCGGTCATGTCGGCCATATAATGGGCGAAGTAGGAAGCCGTATGGGGGATGTTGACCCCGTACACCGGTCCGGTGTAAATCCTGTGATTGCTGAGAAGCGCGTCCCGAAGGGTTTGATAATATTGCGCCACGGCCGCCGGTCCGCCGCCCTCGGTGGTGACCGGGTTGTAGTAATGCTCGCTGAAGTTTGATTTTCCCTTCGAATCCGGTCCCGGACCTGAAAAAAAGCCCGACTTGCTGCCCCAGGGATTCAGAGCGCTCGAAGCGATGATGTCGACCCCCTCGTAGGCAGAGATCGCGCTCAAGGAAGGGAATCCGCTCCCGGCGAAGGCGGGGTCGGCCGAGAGCTTTTTGTAGGCCTCGGAGGCGATGTACCGGTGATGTCGGGCTCCGGTCAGGGCGCCCCATCCGAAGACCAGCCGGGCCGCGGGGACGGATACGAGGGCGAATCCGACCAGGATTAAAATACGGTGACGGTTTTTCATGCTCCCTTACTCCTGTGGGGGGGAGAATAATCCTCCCCGAGCGACTCTGTCAATCCTTTCGTTTTCTTGACCCCGGCGACCTTCCGGCGACTTTCTTTCCTTTTTTCGGGAATTACGAGGATCGGGGGAGATAGATTTTTTCGGCGTATTCCCGAACCATCCGGCGGGTGTTAAATCGCGGCCCGAGGCCGGCCATCGCCCGGCGGATCATCTGGATCCAGCGGCGGGGGAGGCCGGTGGAGTCCCGGTCGTAAAACGTCGGGATGACTTCCTCCGCCAACACGCGGAGAAGGCTTTCGGCGTCGAGGCGGTCCTGTTCCCCGGGGTCCGACGGGTTGGAATCGTCGCCGATGGCAAACCCGTTGTTGCCGTCGAAGGCTTCGCGCCACCAGCCGTCCATGATGCTCAGGTTCAGGGAACCGTGGGCCGCGCTCTTCATGCCGCTCGTTCCGGAAGCTTCCAGCGGCCGGCGGGGGTTGTTGAGCCAGACGTCGCACCCCGAGATCAGCGCCCGGGCCACTTCGACGTCGTAGTTTTCGAGGAAAACCAGCGAGCCCGCCAAGGGCGAATGCTGGCTGAGGTGGATGATTTTTTGGATGAGGCGTTTGCCCTCGTCGTCCCGGGGATGGGCCTTGCCGGAAAAAATAAATTGGACGGGCCGCTGGGCGTCCTTGGCCAATTCGACGATCGCGTCCAGGTCGTGAAAAAGAAGTGTCGCCCGCTTATAGACGGCGGCCCGGCGGCCGAAGCCGATCGTCAACGCCTCCGGGTCGAGGAGCATGTCGGAGGGGAGATATTCCCCCGGCCCGAACCGGCCGCTCTGGATGTAGAGCCGGTGGCGGCAGAATTCAATCAGCTCCCGCCGCAGGACATAACGGAGCGCCCAGAGCTCCCCGTCGGAAAAAAAGGCGGGATCTTCGGCTTTCGCCCAGAACTCCGGGGAGTCGGCCTGTCCCGGCCAATCGTCCCCGCCCCGGCGCTTCCAGAACCGCCAGGTGGTCGGCGTCATCCAGGAAAGAAGATGAACGCCGTTTGTGATATGGCCGATGGGAATATCTTCCTCGGCCCGGTCCGGCCAGAGGGCGCGCCACATGGCCCGGCTGACGCGCCCGTGGATCTCGCTGACGCCGTTGGCCGCCCGGGCGGTTTTCAGGGCCAGAACGGTCAGGCAAAACGATTCGTTGTCGTCGTCAGGATTGATCCGGCCCAGGCCGATGACCTTCTTCCGGCTTTGTTTGAATCCCTTGAGGTATTTCGAGGCGGCGTATTCCAGGAGATCCACGCCGAACCGGTCGTGTCCGGCTTCGACGGCGGTGTGCGTCGTGAAAACACATTCCTGCCGGGTTGCCTCCAGGGCGTCTTCGAAGGTCTTCCCGGCGGCCATCTTTTCCCGGATCAGTTCCAGCGACAAAAAAGCCGCGTGTCCTTCGTTCATATGGAAAACGGAAGGGTCGATTCCCATCGCTCGCAGAAGACGCAGGCCGCCGATGCCCAACAGAAGCTCCTGCATGATCCGGTTCGAGTTGTCCCCGCCGTAGACGTGGCGGGTCAGGTCGCGGACGGACGCGTCGTTTTCCGGGAGATCGGTGTCGATCAGGTAGATGGGAACGCGGCCGACGTTAAGACGCCAGGCCCGGAACTTGATCGAGCTGGGGGCCAGGGACAGGGAGGCGACGATGGGGTTGCCGCTTTCGTCGAGGACGGGGTCGAGAGGCAGCCTCCGGGGGTCGAGGAGTGTATTGGCCTCGACCTGCCAGTTTTCATGATTGATGGATTGACGAAAGTAGCCCTCGCGGTAAAACAGGCCGAGGCCGACGAATCCAAGGCCGAGATCGGAGGCCGACTTCGCGTGGTCCGCCGAAAGAATGCCCAGGCCCCCGGCGGCGATGGGCAGGGATTCATGAAAACCGTACTCGGCGCTGAAATAGGCGACCGGCCGGTCCCCGAGGGAAGGTGCGTTATTTTTCCCCCAGGTCCGCTCGTCGGACATGTAGGTTTCGAACGATTCGAGAACGGACCGGACTCTGGCTTCGAAGACGGGGTCCTGCAGCCGGACCCGGAGCTCGGTCGGGGAGACTTCGCGCATGACCTCGACGGGGTTGTGTCGAAAATACCTCCAGGCGTGGGGGGACAGTTCCTCGTAGATTGACTGGGCGTCCTGGTTCCACGTCCACCAGAGGTTACGGGCCAGCCGGTTCAATTCGGCGGTGAGGATGGATGTTGGCGTGTGGCCGTTCGAGTGATTCACGGATACCTCGTCCTTCCGGAGCGGTCTCGCCCGTCCGGGAAAACGCCGGTAATCATAGCCCGACCCGGACTTTCTTTCAAGGGGGAGAAAATCAGCCTGAATTCTGCGCTTTTTTGATGAAGTCCCAAATTTCTGGACCGAACGGCCTGGACCCGCCGAAATCGTCTCCCGTGTTCCGGGCCTGTTGATAGACCCGTCCGATCTTATCCTTGAGTTCGGGATGCCCGCCGTAAGCCTCGTCGAGCAACGCCTTCCAGCGCCGGGCCAGGTCCTGGGCGACCGGGCTTGCCGGGTCCGCCTGAAGGTTCGCCTTGACCTCGTCGATCAAGGCGGTCCACCGGTCCTGGTACGCCTTCATCGTTTCCGGCGTGTAATTCTTCCCGACGGCTTCGAATTCCTTCACCCGGTACGTACGCCTCATGTTCAGGTCCGTTGCGGATTGTAAACCCTGACGTAGCGTCAAAGTCAAGGGGGGAGACGGCGACGTAAGGAGGCGTCAGCGCCGGTAGAGAAAAATGGTGTGTTCCTTCTGTTCGGAGTCCAGGACGACCTTCGAGGTCACTTCCTTGTCCTCCCAGCCGGGGATCATGTAGTTGTGGGTGACGACGAGGACGCCCGGCTTCAGTTCCTTCTCGAGTTTGGGCCGAAGAAGCTCGTTGGATTCGGGCAGGAGGTACATCGTCACGACCGTGGCTTCGGAGATGTCGACCTTGGTCGCGTCGGCCAGCTTGAATTTAACCAGCCGTTCCACTCCGGCCGTCTTCGCGTTCGCCTTGGACTCACGGATCCGTTCCGGTTCGATGTCGATCCCGACGCCGCGGGCGCCGTAGGTCCTGGCCGCATGGATCACGATGCGGCCGTCGCCGCAGCCGATGTCGTAAACGACCGAATCCTTGGTAACGTGTCTCAGGACGCACATAGCCGCGAGCACCGCGGGCGGCGGCGGAATGCAGGGCGCCAGGTCGACGGCGTCCTCCCGGCCGTGGGCGCCCACCCAGATGTCCGTGTTCCCGGCGCTGTCGTAGCGGAACGAGTAGGGTTTTCCGGGGAAGAGGGAATATGTGACTTCGCTTCCGTATTTCAAATAGGAAATCACGACCGTCTGCGGCGCCGGGTATCGGTCGATTTCGTCGGGGAGGAGCATCCGTTCCACCTCCGGGGCCTCCGAGCCGTACGCCCGGAGCGTGTAGTGGACGGGTTTCTTGGTGACGTTCCGGATGGTGATTTCACGGGGCCCGACGCCCAGGAAGGTTTCAGTCGTTTCTTCCGTGCTCGTCCCGACCACCGCGGCGTCGTGGTAAGGCCGGCCGCTGAAATAAATCAACAGGGCCGCCGCCACGCAGAAGACGACGGCGGCCGCAACCATCAGGCGTTTGTTCATCGTTTCACGTTCCGGTCAGGAACCTCTTCACCGGGTTCCATTGTGTCTTAAGAAACCGGACGGGTCAAGGGGGCCGGCCGGACCGTCGAGGTTGACAAAACCCTTCCGAAGCCCTACAATTCAATTTGAAATGGTTACAAACTAAAGGAAAGGAGCGCCCGATGATCCCCCAACCCGTCCGCGACATTATGAACGAACAGATCAAGAACGAGCTGGAGTCTTATTACATCTACCTGTCCATGGTCGCCTATTTCCACGAGCAGAACCTCGACGGCATGGCCCATTGGATGCGGGTCCAGTCCCACGAGGAGACGACCCACGCGATGAAATTCTTTGACCACATCATCGACCGCGGCGGCGAGGTCGCCCTCCTCGACCTCAAGCAACTCAAGCGGGCCTGGGCCTCCCCCTTGGAAGCGTGGAAGGACGCCTATGCCCACGAGCAATTTATCACCGCCAAGATCCACGCGATCGTCAAGGTCGTTCGGGAGGAAAACGACTACACCGCGGAGCCGATGATGAACTGGTTCGTCAAGGAACAGATCGAGGAAGAAAAAAACACCGACGGGATCGCCCGCCAGCTGGAGCGTATCGGCCCGAGCAAGGACGGCCTGTACATGCTCGACAAGGAACTCGCCACCCGGGCCTGGCCGGCCGGCTCGTGCTTCGATCCGCTGTCGTACAACGTGCCGGGGGCCTGAGCGGCCCGGGGCGGCGCGGTTGCGCCTCCGGTTTCGTTTGGGCTAAGATAAAGGATGCCCCCAATATTCCGTTCCGGAGGTCCGCATGTCCGGCATCCGTCGCCTTTCCCGGCGTTCCTTCCTTAAAACCGCGTTCGCGGCCGCGGCCGGCGCCACGATCATTCCGCGCCGCGTTTTGGGCGGTCCTGGATATCTTCCTCCCAGCGACGAACTGACCAAAGCCGTTATCGGTGTCGGGGGGATGGGCCTGGGTCATCTCCGGTACGAGGGGGCGCGCCTCCTGGCGGTCTGCGACGTTGATGCCGCCCACCTGGCCGCCGCCCTGGAGGCGTCCGGCCCCGGTGTCCGCGGATACCGCGATTTCCGGGACGTCCTGGCCCGACCCGACATCGACATCGTCCACATCGCCACCCCGCC
>CAYSGA010000124.1:0-6315 GCA_964430165.1 uncultured Eubacteriales bacterium | reverse complement strand
GATGAAGGAAAACAGCCGCCGGGACGTGTCGCGGTGGCGCCGGTAAGAATGCAAACCCGGGTCGCAATGCGTACAGGCGGAGGAACGCAAGGGGGGGCCTGGGGGGACACCAGCCGACCGAAGTTGCAGAGCGTTGGCGGCGTTGAGGTCGAGGAAGTATTTTCCCGGACGGCCGGCGGGAACGAACAGGTCGTTCGGGAATTCGGCCGACAGAAACGAGCTTCGGACATCCTCCCCGACTTCGTAGCAGGCGGGACCGATACACGGCCCCGGCGCGGCGATGATGTCCGCGGGATTCGTCCCGAACCGCGACTTCATCGCCCGGACGGTTTTTTGGACGATGCGCGAGCCGGTCCCCCTCCACCCCGCATGGACGGCGGCGACGACCCGAAGCCGTTCATCCATGAGCAGCAGGGGAAGGCAATCGGCGGTTTTTATCACCAAAAGAAGGCCGGGAACGTTCGTGACGAGGGCGTCTCCTCGGGGGCGGTCGGACGGGGCATCTTTAATGATATGTACGATATCCGAATGAATCTGATCAAGCAGGACGGGCCGGAAATGAGACTCGCGGGCGAAAGTCTGAAGGTCGTGCTCATAGAGGTCTCTTCGGCCGAACCCGTGGGCGAGACCCGGGACACGGACCAGACGCTCGTCGGTGAGAAAATGCATCTTTCTTATGATAACAAACCCGAGAACCCGGGGGCGGTTGTCAGGTTTTGTTATTTACGGTGATTGCGACGTTCCCTTTTTTGTGGCCGATCTCCACATATTTGTGTGCCTCGATAATTTGCTCAAAATGATAGACCCTATCATTCACGGGCTTAAGGATTCCTAATTCAACCAATTCCGTTATTTTATTCAATCGATCTGATTGCAACAACAAGGCGCCGTCATCAATGGAAACATATTTGCCGTTTTTTGCCAGCACATTCCCGCATGCTTTTTTCAATTCAGAAGTTTTTCTTTTCCCAACCGTATCAATGACTAAATCGTATTCTTCTAAATATTTGATAGATTCATTTTTTGTATAATCCAAGACCTTGTCTGCTCCTAAGGATTTTATAAATTCCATATTTGATGAGCCGCAAACGCCTGTAACCGTAGCCCCAAGATGCTTGGCATACTGTATGGCGATTGTCCCGGAAGTCCCGGAGGCTCCATAAACGAGGACTTTATGACCTGGTTTAATATTTCCCTTTTCTAAATATTGAAAGGCCAACAATCCTCCATAGGCGGCCGAAGTCGCTTCTTCGAAACCGATATTTCTCGGCTTTATGGCCAAACAACCCTGTTTAGAGTCGATTTCTTTCATACACTTATAATCCGCATAAGCTCCAAGTGAAAACCCGGTTAGACCATATACCTGATCACCTGCTTTGAAGCGCTTTATTTCGGACCCCGCATATTCAATTTCTCCCGCGAAGACTTCCCCGATAATGGAATTTCGCGGCCTTTTTATCCCGATCATTAATCTCATGGGAATCTTAAACACGAGAGGAATATTTGAACTTCGGATAAAGATATCGCTATTGGTAACTGATGTTGCGTATATTTTAATCAAAACCTCATCTTTTCCCGGGATCGGTTTTCTCCATTGTCTGATTTGGAGTACTTCGGGTGAACCGTATTTTGGACATATAATGGCTTTCATTGTTTCCATTCTCTGGTTCTCCTTTTTTTCCCCGGCCGCTCCCGGACTATTCATAATATTTCCCAAGATCCATATAGTTTATTTATTTTCATGAGGATATCAAAGTTGTGAAACCGATACGCTCTCGGCGCAAGATTGACTTTCCGCGAAAGTCCGGTATAATCTTGGACTTTCCCTAGGGAGGAGGTGAATCCCCAGTGGCCTTCGTAGTCATCGATGAAGGCGAACCGATCGAGAGCGCCCTCAAGCGTTTCAAGAGGAAAGTGCAGCAGGAAGCGATCATCAAAGAGATCAAGAAGCACTCCGTCTACTTCAAACCCGGCGAACGCAAACGCATGAAAGAGGCAATGGCTCGGAAGCGGATGCGCCGTCGCCTGAAACGCGACAAAGACCTCGAATATTGACGGTTACAGCACCTCCCCCCCCGCCGGCGTCCCCGAAGCCGGCGTGGCTCAGGGTCAAGTTTCCGGATGATGAGGCGTATTTCTCCGTCTCCGCCCTGCTTGAAAAACGCGGCCTCCATACCATCTGCCGGAGCGCCCGCTGTCCGAACGTCGGCGAATGCTGGTCGCAGAAAACGGCCACGTTTCTTATCCTGGGAAACATCTGCACCCGGTCCTGCGCCTTTTGCGCGGTGACGAAGGGACGCCCGGAGGCGCTTTCCGCCGACGAACCCGAACGCGTCGCCGACGCGGCCGCCCTCCTCGGCCTGAAATACGCCGTTTTGACCTCGGTCACGCGCGACGACCTCCCCGACGGCGGGGCTTCGCCTTTCGCCGCGACCATCGAAGCCCTGCGGCGACGGATTCCCGGAATCCGCGTCGAAGCGCTGATCCCCGATTTCGGCGGCGATCTGGGAGCCCTGGAGCTCGTCCTGTCCGCCAAACCGGACGTTCTCAACCACAATATCGAAACGACCGAGGCGCTTTACCCCGCGATCCGGCGGCCCGCGGCCGGATACCGCCGGTCGCTCGAGGTCCTGCGCGGAGCCAAGGAGCGCGGGTTCGCGACGAAATCGGGGATGATGGTCGGACTCGGCGAAACCCGTGACGACCTTTTCCGGACGTTCCGCGATCTCCGCGAGGTACGGTGCGACCTTTTAACCATCGGTCAATATCTCCGGCCGACGGCCGCCCAGGCTCCCGTCGCCCGTTATTACCCCCCCGGGGAATTCGCCGCCCTCAAAGCCCTGGCTTCGGCCGAGGGATTCCCCGGCGTCGAGGCCGGGCCCTTCGTCCGCAGTTCCTATCACGCCCAGGCGCTCCACGCCTCGTTCGAACGGGGCCGTCAGGATGCGACATGCGCGCCCTGATCTTCAGCGACATCCACGGCAACATCGAAGCCCTCGAAGCCGTCTTGAAATTCGCTAAAAAGCACCGGGTCGACCGGTACATCTGTCTCGGCGACCTTGTCGGCTACGGCGCCTCCCCCAACGAAACGATTCAGAAGATCCAAACGCTCAAGCCGCTCACCATCATCCGGGGAAACCACGACAAGGCGGTGAGCGGACACGATTCGATCGAGACGTTCAACCCCATCGCCGCGGCGGCGATTCAATGGACCAAGGCCCGGATCCTCAAAAAAAACCTCGAATTCCTCGCCAACCTGCCCAAGGGCCCGCTGACGATCGACGACGAAATCGAGATCTGTCACGGCGCTCCCTTCGACGAGGATTTTTACATCTTCGGGGAATATGACGCGAACGAGGCGTTTGATTACCTTCCGTTCCCCCTGTCGTTTTTCGGTCACACACATTATCCCGTCATCTACTCCAAACACGGCGACCAGGTCGCGGGCCGGTTCCTTTCGGGCCCGGTCAACCTGTTGAAGGTTGAAAAGGGAATCTCCTATCTCATCAATCCCGGATCGGTCGGCCAGCCGCGGGACCGCAACCCACGGGCCGCTTTCGCCATCTACGACCGGGAAATTCACCAGGTTCGGTTCCACCGGGTGGAATATGAAATCGCCGAAGCCCAGAAAAAGATCCTTCAGGCCGACCTACCCTCCGCCCTGGCCGAACGGCTGACCCTCGGACTCTGACCGATGTCGCGCCTCGAAGCCCGCCGCCTGGTTAAACGGTTCGGGCGCCGAGTCGTCGTCGACGGGGTGGACATCACCGTCGCCTCGGACGAAATCGTCGGGCTGCTGGGCCGCAACGGCGCGGGGAAAACCACCTGTTTCCAGATGATCGTCGGACTTCTGCACCCTAATTCCGGAGGAGTCTATCTCGATGACAGGAAAATGACGTCGCTCCCCACGGACCGGCGGGCCCGGGCGGGATTAACTTATCTCCCTCAGGAGAATTCCGTGTTTCTCAGGGCCTCAGTCATCGACAATCTCCGGCTCGGTCTCGAATTGCAGCCGTTGTCCAGGGCCGAACGTGAGAAAACGGCCGAGGCCCTTCTGGAGGAATTCGGCCTCTCCGACCTGGCCGGCCAGGGGGCCGACAGCCTTTCAGGCGGAGAACGACGCCGGCTTGAGATCTGCCGGGCCCTCCTGCTCCATCCGAAATTCCTTCTTCTCGACGAGCCCTTTACCGGGATCGATCCGCTGACCGTCCGCGACATCCAAAAAACGCTCCTTCGCCTGAGGGAGCGCGGAATCGGTATTCTGCTCTCGGACCACAACGTTCGCGACACGTTTCAAATCGTCGACCGGGCATACATCATCGACGCCGGGGAAATCCTGGTGATGGGCCCGCCCGCCCGGCTGGCGGCCGACGCCAAGGCCCGGGAGCGGTTCCTCGGGACGGAATTCCGATTCGGCGAAGAGCGGGCGCCGGGCGCCTAATTTCTAGGCATCACGAGCCGGCCGCCGGGCGTCTCCCCCAAAAACAACAAAAACATGAAGAGATAAACCGCTAAAAGAACGGCGAATAGAATTCCCAAAGGGACGGCCGCGACGATAATCAAATCCAGGACCGGAACGGATAAAAAATGGGCGGCCAGGGCGGTCGCTCCCGCCCAGAAAGCCCCGACGACCAGAAGGTCGAGAATCGTTGCTCTGATTCTCCGGAAGAATCCCAGACGGACGACCGGCGCCCGGACGGTCTGTTTCTCGACCCTGATTTCCCCGCCTCTGACCGCTTCCTTGATTTTCTCCCGGGCTTCGCGAACGAGTTCAAGATCGGCCGCCTTTTCCTTGGCCATGGATTCGGGACGGCGGACGACGGGCTTCTCAGGAGGGGCGATCGCCTCAAGTTCTTTCTTGATCTCGACTTCGGAGGCCGGGATATCGAACGGCAACGGAGCCGAAGCGACCGTTTCCGGAATTCCCATAGTCGGAAGCGGGGGGAAATCATCCTCGGATTTCCGCAGCATTTCGTTTTGAGAATCCATGGTATCGCCGACGGGAGATTCCGCCGGCTTCTCCCGGAATTCTGTTTCTTCCGCTTCTTCCGCTTCTTCCGCGATCTTCTCGGGTTTCTCCGTTTCCCCGGGCTCCGAAGGAAACGCCGGTTGATCAAGATCCTCCGCCGGAGGGGCCGGCAGGTCTTTCGGTCCGGTTTCCTCCTCGAGATCCCCCGTGGCGAAAACAGGATGTTGATCGCCGGATTCGCCGCCGTCCGAGACGCGGGCATCCGCCGCTTCGGCTCCGAGTTCGGCGGTGTAATTCCGCCGCCGGCGCTCAAACTCGGCGATCAAACGGGCGATTTCATATTTCGTGTTGTGCGTTTTTCCGTCTTTTTCGCCGGATTCAGGGGGGTTGGCGATCTCTTCGGCCGGTTTGTCCGCCGCTACCTGTTTTTTTTTCCGGGATGGCGAACGGGCCGGTTTCGAAACTTCGATCTTGTCCGGTTCGATTCGCCCCGGAAACTCGATTTCCGTCCCGGGAATTTCTTCGAAGGTCGCCGGTTTCTCGATCAAGGGATCTTCGGGGAAGGATTCCGGGATTCTATCCCCGGGCTCCGCTTCCCTCAAGTCGATGAAGGATTGATCTTCGCCGGCCGTATTCCCGCCGATTTCAGCCTTCCCTTCCATGATTTTCTCGAGGTCGATTTCCTCACGTTCTTCGAGGGCCTCGCGGTCGATCTCCACTTCGTCCTTCAGCTCGTCGATGAATTCGTCGGAATCGTGTCCGTTCCCCGTACCTGGAAAATCTTCGTCGACGATTTTTTCTCCCTTGATCGGCTCCTCGCCCTGGTCGTCGTCGGGGAAAAGGAGCTGAGTTCCGCAATTGTTGCAGTATTTCTGCGACTCATCGATGATCGCTTTGCAATACGGACACCGCCTGATAGCCATCGAAACAAATCCTCGGGGTATTTATAAAGGGAATGAAGAAAGATGTCAACGATTTGGACACCAAAACCGGCGCCTTCGCCGGAGGAACGGGGAAAGCAGCGCGCGGGGAATATCGAAATTGACATTCCGGGGAGTTTTACCGAAAATAAAGCCCGGCTGGGCGATTAACTCAGTGGCTAGAGTACTACCTTCACACGGTAGGAGTCACAGGTTCAAATCCTGTATCGCCCACCACACCTCTCCTGAAACGCTGACAAATCCCTCCTTATTGTAAGGAGGGCAGGGTGGATGATACCAATAAGAAAAGTCGGAAGCGTTTTAGGCTCCGTGCGCCCACAAATCCCCATTGTTTGTCGTAAGGGGGTAGGGGGATTTAATATCACTAAGATCAAATTCTCGGTAACGCATCGGGCGTCTCTTTTC
>CAYSGA010000123.1:0-6327 GCA_964430165.1 uncultured Eubacteriales bacterium | reverse complement strand
CCACGCAGCGGCAATCTAAGTGGACACATCAAGAAACCCAATGCCTAAAGACTATCCTAATGCGGCGGACGGCCGTTATTTCATGACGGATCGACTATTCACGGCATACGATATCTTCACCGGGCCCAGCAAGCCCGATGAGATCAAGGGCGTCCTGGCGGAAAATCTCTTTTTAATGTTTGTCCGGGCATAGGCCGTCTTGTTGCCTGGCTGGAGGTCCCCAACGATACGGTTATTCCAGAGATTCGTCACGGTGACGTCGAGGGCGTTGTCTCCCGGCTTAAGGAAACGGGTGATATCCACCCGGAAAGGTTCCTTCCACAGGATTCCCGCGCTCTTCCCATTGATAAAAACTTCCGCAACTTCCTCCAATTTCCCCA
The DNA here is from genome assembly GCA_964430165.1 of uncultured Eubacteriales bacterium. Classification (GTDB taxonomy): domain Bacteria; phylum Acidobacteriota; class Aminicenantia; order Aminicenantales; family UBA4085; genus JAAZPG01. The sequence goes on along the minus strand of CAYSGA010000123.1, from coordinate 5,947 downwards.
GGTCGAGGACAAAGGAATATCCCTTTTGCGGATATCCTTCGGGGATGGCGAACGAGTTCGAATAGGAGGCCGTCCCGGAAAAATACTTGACTCCGGGATCAGTCGAATCCGTCCAGTTGATGAGCCCCTCCAAGAGAAGCGAATCCGGAGCGCCCCAACCCTTGGGAAACGCAAGCTTCCAAGGCTGAGGAAGGAGAATGTCGGGGGGGATGCTTTCCGCGTTCACCCAGCACTTTAAACCCCGGGCATTTTCGATTTGATACGTTCCAGCGGCCCATATCCTCACGCTCACACGTTGGCCTTCACAGGACAGGATCTCGATATCTTTCCGATCGAAGGAACCGGGATCTCCCCGCCTATCTCCGTTTGCGACCCGCCTGACCGTAAGGGGTCCACCCGGCTTGTCGTCCTTCTTGAACACGACGAAAACGGAGGACACCGGCGCCATGGCCAATGTCAGTTTGATCCCTCCCGCCACGGGCTCATATTCGCAGCACCGGGAAATAGACCCGTCCGACGGATCCCAGAGGAAGGGTGTGCGATCTCCCTCCACGCGGAACTTGCAAGAGACTTCCTCTGTCTGCAGAGAACTGTTGGATATGAAGTAATAATCCTCTTTACCTGTTCGGCGGTGAATATAATCAATATGCTGATCCTGATCTTGGATGTTTTCGACAGTAAAATCCGGACCGACCCCCATGTCAGCCAGAATTTCCCTCAAGGACCTATCCCAGACTACTCTGCCCTTGCCAAAGGCATGGTCCTTGGCCCTTTCGACCTCGTCCGGGCCCCACACCCTGGCAGCGATATCTTTGACGACCTCGTCACAACGAGGATAATCCTTGAGGCTGTTCAATCGCTCGGGTCTTCGCCCGACGACGACGGCTCCGGCCTTCACGAGCTCTTCTATTTTTTCAAGGACGGCGGGAGATATGTCCGGCCGGTCGGGAAGGACCATGAGGCGATAGCTCAGTCCGTCGGGAAGGACGATCCGTCCGTTGTCCACCCGCATCCGGTTCACGAGGACCTCTTCGTCGACATAATCGTAGTCATATCCCAGCCCGAGCGACGCCACCTGGACCGGCCGGGGTTTTCCGCAATGCAAGCATTGCGTGGCCTCATCGGCGACAGGCCGGACGGAAGGATCGATACGCCGTGACGGGACCAGGTTGGGGGCCTGATCTCCATAATACAGGCAGACGTCCGCGACGAATTGCCCCTGCTGCAGCATGGCGCAGCATCGCGAAAGATAATCCAGCAGGGGCTTGGAGAAATTCCACCAGGTGGAGTTCACGTTGAAGTGCTCTCCGGCATGGTAGGCGAACCCCGGCCGTCCCGCTTCGGGCGGATTATGGGCAAACGCGTGAAAGGTCACCTGATTCAGGCCGGCGCAGAAGGCGATATCGATCAGTCGCTTGTATTCCAACGGGCCGTCCTGCCAGTTCCGCCACCCCGTCAGCGATTCGGCGGGGACGATTTTTTTCCCATAGATGTGGGCGGCGCTGGCGGCTTCCTTGGTCACCCAGAATCTTTCGTGGTTCCAGAATTCCCCCATGGGAATATCCACGGCTCCCATGGCTTTCAGCACGTCCACCCGGGCCGAACCGCCGTGGCCGGCTTCCGCGATCAGATGGACGCCGTCTCGATTCAAGATCTCATTCGCCCGCCGGAAATGGTTCTCGATGATGAGGTCGCTTGAGCATTTCAGAAAATCGTGCCTCGCCCTTTCGGAGATCTCCTCGGTTCCGATCACCTGGCCGGCGAACACGGGAAAATAGGAGAGTGGATCGTATCCGTACCGGTCGACGAATTCTTTGAGCCAGTTTCCCGTCCAATCCGTTCCTTCCCAGACTTCATAGCTGTCAAAGAAGAAATATTTCAGCGGGCCAAGATCCCGGCGGCCCTCCTTCAGCTTGTTCAGCATGAAGGCGAGGTGGTGATCGATCGCATTCCGGCTTAGGTGATCGATCACGAGCCCGTCGGAATTGGGGCTCGGGCATTCCAGGCGCTGTCCTGTATTGTGACCGACAAAGCGCAGGATCCTCCAGTTTCCTTTCGGCACGTCCCAGGTCAATCGACCCGTCCTATCCAGGGAACCGCTGAGATTGACCACTGCCGAGGCCGCCACGGATGGCGTCTCTTTTTCGAAGGGGACCGCCAGCACCGCGATATCCCTAAAGGGTTGCCCCATTTTCTCGGGAAGGGGTAGAACATCGTTGAAGGATCGGGGGCCGTCAACGCGGGTTTCGGACCACGTCAGAGCCTTACTGGCATCCTCAGGCTCGATCCATGCGCCTCCCGCGTTCCAGCTGCTTGAGGCCACCAACCCCAGTTCAAGGCCGAGATCCGAGGCCACATCCATAGCCCGATGGATCGCTCCCAGAGATTCCTTTCCCAGAAACGCCGGCCCGGCGGGAATGATCTTTTCCGGATCCGCCAGACTCCCGATGTCCCAGATGATAGCGCCCCGCATGCCTTGGGCTTTCATTTCCTTGAGTTCCCGGGTGATCTGGTCCTTGGTGACGTAGCCGTTCAACCAGGCCCAAAGGGCTCCCGGCCTGGCCTCGAGCGGGGGACTGGCAAAGGCCTTTTCCGAAAGGGCGGGAATATTGGGATCCGAAGGAACCACCCGGCATCCCCAGATCAGGGCCATGACGGTCCCCAACAAGATCGCAAGACAGAAAAAGATAGTTCTTCTCATAGATGGCTATTCCTTTGCGCGGGGCGTTCTCCTCCTGTCGTATCGCCAATATATCGCCGGCGTTGCGGATCTGTCAATGAGCGAGCAAGTCGGCCGAAAAACCGGCGGGATCTGCCGTCAACATTATTCGCGATGTTGCGCGGCTGGTTGTTATCGCCTATAGTTTCGACGTGTCTCCGCAGCATCTTCTCTATGGAGGTATCATGACATCCCTAAGGACCCTCTCCAGGAAAGCCGTATTGTTTCTGGCGACCCTCGCCTTCATCGCCGGGATCGGTACCGGACGGCCCGCTTCCGTATCCGTATCCGGGCCGCTTCCCGTGCCGGTGGTCCATTGGACCTTCGATGCCCCTGAATCTGGGGCAGCGAAGGATGTCATCGGGAACATCAAGGATGTCATTCGTGGCCATTACACAGAAGTCAAGGGCGTGACCGGCCACGCCGTCAGGCTGGACGGTTACACGTTTTGCCTGGAGCGTCCGGGCAAGCAAGTGCCGGCGCTGGGCCCCAGCTTCACGGTCGATGCCTGGATCGCCCAGGCCGCCTACCCTTGGAATTGGGCGCCGGTCGTGACGCAATTGAAAGAGGTAGTCAACGGATTCTATTTCGGCGTCGGACCGCGAGGCCAGTTCGGGATGGACATCACCATCAACGACGAACTCTACCGCTGCGTCTCGGACGATTTCGTCCTGCCCCTCCGCCAGTGGAGCCACATCGCCGCGGTCGTCAGGAACGGAGAGGGAGTCACCCTCTATCTCAACGGCCGGCCGGCCGGATCCGCGGCCCTGAAAAAAGCCTTCCGCCAGGCCAAGGATACCGAGATGCGCGTCGGCATGAACTCCGCGGCCGTGAAACCCTCCAACCAGATCGGCGACCACGGCACCCAGCCGTTCTGGTATTCCGTGGACGGGATCCTGGACGAAGTCCGGGTCTTCGGCGAAGCGTTGTCCGAAGACCACCTGAGAACTTATGTCGAGAGCCTGGGAAAGCCAGCCACGCCCGATCTGCCGGTCCGGAAGATGCCGACCGGGCCCACCGGCAGCAAGGGGTTCGGCGCTTTTTATACCAAGCTGTCCTATTATCCGGAATGGGACGCGCTCTGGCCGGTGGCGGACGATCCGGACATCGTCGTGACCTTCGCCCAGTCCCCGGTCCGGGTGGTTTTCTGGCGCGGCACCCGCTACAGCCCGGCCTGGATCAGCGAAACGGGATTGTGGATGGCGGACCAGAGCGTCGAGGCCTGGGACGACAAGGAGGGGTGCTACGAGCACATGCAGGACCCCAAGTGCCTCTACTCCCATGTGCGGATCATCGAGAACACGCCCGCCCGGGTCGTGGTCCACTGGAGGTACGCGCCCGTCAGCTCCTATAACCATCTCTGGCAGGTGAACGAAAAAACCGGATGGGGGGTCTGGGTGGATGAATATTATTATATTTACCCGGATGCGACCGGCATCCGCAAGGTCAGCTGGAACACCGATGCGCTCGGCCTTCCCCGCCAATTCCAGGAATCCCTCCCCTTGACGCATCCGGGCCAAAATCAAGGCGATATCATCGAAAAGGACTGGGTGACGGTCGCCAACCTCAAAGGAGAGACCCAGGTCTTCGAGTATGTGGCCGATCCGCCGGCCAAAAACACCAAGCGGATCCCGGACAAGCCCAATATCCAAAGGCATAATTTCACCTCCCGGTTCGATCCCTTCATCATTTTTGAGCCCGGCAATAATATGGAATACCTTAAGGACCGGGACATCCGGAGTCTGCAGAACTGCGGAAGCTGCGACCACTGGCCCGTGGGCCAGCCGAACTGCGACGGCCGGGTGGCCCAGACGGGCGACCGACCAACCCATTTTTTAGGTTTCCCGATCTCCGACCCGGTCATCCGGGAAGACGGGAAAAACCGCAGCCACTGGGCCGGACTCTACGGCATGACGGACAAGCCCATCGCCGAGCTGGTCCGCCTGGGCCGGTCCTGGGCCCGGCCTCCCGCCGTCAGGGCCAGAAAGGGCAAGCTCGTTTACACCGGGTACGACACGGCCGAGAGAGCCTTCGTCTTTAAGAATTCGCCGGGGGAAATTGGTCCCGCCGGCTGGGAATGGGCCGCCTCCCCGGACTCTCCTCTTATCCGTCCCGTCGTCATTCTGGATGACGGCGCCGCGGCGGTCCGGGAGATCGTTTTGAACGGGAAGAACCTCGACGCGGGACGGGATTATCAACTCGGCGAGGTCAGAAAACTCGAGGGCAGCCGGACGATCATCTGGTTGAATTTCGAATCCGACAAGACGACGACCGTCGAGTTGAGGCTGAAATAGAGGATCCTGCGGCCGGGGAACTCTCGGGCCGTAAGCGGCTGATCATTTTCCGGTTCGGCGGAAGCGCCAACCGGCTCGAAGGACCCGTTCGGGTGAGCTGGACGCTCGAGCCCGGCAGCGCATATCTCGCTTATGCTTATGACAGGTCGGTTAAATTCAGGATCGACAAAGTCCGGGAGGACATCGTCACGCTGAGCGGGATTTTCTTCGATCCGAGGCCCGGGTCTAGCCGGCCGACTCGGTGATCCCCGGGTAGTACTTGCCCACAAAGCCCTCCTGGACCTTGAAGGACCAATGGACATCGCGCATCTGGTCAGCCGCGTCCTGGCCGCGCCCCTTGACCAGGAGATCGATGAGGGCCTGGTGCTCGAGGATGGAGGACTCCTCCCACTCCTTGACGAACCCTTTCGGCCGGGGGAAGTCGTAGAGACGCTTCTTGAGGTTATTGACCAGCTTGACCAGGCTGTCATTGCCGCAGAGGTTGAGGAACGTATTATGGAAGGCCAGGTTCTGTTCGTAATAGAGGTCGAAATCGTTGGCCGCGATCGCGTCCTTCATGCCGATATTCAGCTTCTGCATGGACTCGATGTCGGCGGCCCGGAGGCGCTCGGACGCCTTGAGCAGGGCCATGCTTTCGAGCGAGCCGATGATCTCGTAGTAGTTTCGGACATCGTCTATCGTGAGAGAATTGACGACGACCATCCGCCGCGGCAGGATGGTCACGAACTCCTCCATCTCCAGCTGGAGAAGGGCGTCGCGCAGGGGCGTCTTGCTGACGCCGAGCTTCTTCGAAGTCTCCTCCATGTCGATGGCCGATCCCGGCATGATCTCCCCCCGCCGCATCTGCTCGCGCAGGTACTCATAGACCTGTTCCTTGAGGGACTTGATGTTGAGGATCGGCTTTCCGGGCATGATCGGAGTCCTTTCTCGCGTC
>CAYSGA010000122.1:0-6333 GCA_964430165.1 uncultured Eubacteriales bacterium | reverse complement strand
AGGAGATTTCCCCGGCGCATCTGGCCGAGGCGATCCAATACCGGGCGATGGACAGGTATTATTGACCGCGGCGCGGGCGGAAACGAACAGTTGGCCGCCCAGTCCCGTCTTCCCGAGGATATGGGAAACACGGGGCGACCTCGAGGGAAGCAAGGTCGTTGTCCGGACGGCGCGGAAGCCTGTTTCGCGCAACAGGCTTCCGATCGAATTCCTGTTGTACAACCGGACATGCGTCGCGTCCCGCGCGCCGCTCCAGCGTTGCCGGAGCACCAAGCGTTCGAGCGAGCGGGTGTTTGGCGTCGTCAGAAACAGGCGCCCTCCGTTTTCAAGAATCCGGGCGATATCGCGAAGAGCGGTCCCGGGCGCAGCCAGGTGTTCGATAACGTCGAACATCGTCACGATCGAAAACATCTGATTCCCGTAGGGGAGGCGATCGCCGGCGTCACCGACCGCGACGCGGATGCCCGCTCGTTCGCGGGCCCGGCCGATCGCGTAATCGGACACGTCGAGACCATGGGCTTCCGCTCCCTTGGCGGCGCAAAGACTCAGGAAGTAACCCGAGGCGCAGCCGATATCCAGAACCTTAACGCCCGGGCCGAGAGTCGCAAATTTTTCGATCCGCCGGAGGTGTCCGGCCATGGATTCTTTTTTAACGGGGGAATCGTCGCGGTCCCCGCCGTTCCGTTCGAAATATTCGCGTCCGTATTTCCCGGCGTTTGTCATTTTCCTTCTCTCCGCACGCTGTTTTATTTCCGTCCGGTTCGAAGCACCAGGCGTCCCTAATCCATCACCGTCATGTTGCCTCTCCTCAAGCAACTCACTTTCTTTTATCCGGATAGGGCGGGTGCCCGGGCACCTCGACCGGGTCCTTGGCGATGAGCTCCTGAAGGTGCTTGACGGCTGCCTCGAGCTGGGCGTCCTTCCCGTTGAACGTCGCGTGCGGCAAGTTGTCAACGACGATGTCCGGGTCGACGCCGTGGCCCTCGATGAGCCACTCGCCCTCGGGCCCGTAAACGCCCGTCTCGGCCGCCGAGGCGAGGCCGCGGTCGACGAGGACATTGGACGAACTCAGCCAGATCTCGCCGCCCCAGGTCCTCGTTCCGATGACCTTGCCCAGGCCGAGGCGCCGGAAACCCTCGGCGAAAGCTTCGCCGTCGGAAGCCGTCCGCTCGTTGCAGAGGACGACGAGATGGCCGCGGAAGGCGTACTGCATGTTCCAGGTTGGTTTGCCGACCCGGCCCTGCCAGTAGAACCACGCCCGCCGCAGGAGCTTCTCCAGGATCCAGGAGTCGATGTTTCCGCCGCGGTTGTGACGGACGTCAATAATTAAGCCCTTGCGATCGAAAACCGGGTAGAAGTTCTTGGCCCACTCCGTGTAGTTATCCCCGCCCATCGCCCGGAGGTGGACGTAGCCGAGGTCGCCTTTCCCGGCCTTCTCGACCTCGAGACGCCGCGTGTACTCCCATTCCGAGTAGCGGAGATCGGCCTCGGCGCCCGGCGTCATGGGGACGACGATCTCCTTACGTATCGCCCCGCCCGCCGCCGGCTTGAACTCGAGGAGAACCTGCTGTCCGGCCGTGTTTCTGAGGAGAAGAGCCGGGTCGGGAATGGTGAGGACCGGAACGCCGTTGACCGTCGTGATGATATCGCCTTCGCGGATCGCCGACATCGGCTTCCCGAGGGGGGACACATTCTCCCGGTACTCGGGATCGCCTTTGAAGATGTGCTCGACGCGGAAACCGCCCTTGGCTTCGTCGCGAACGAGGCGCGCCCCGAGCGATCCCGGGGATACGCTGTCGGCGGGCTGTCTCAAGTCGCCGCCCCGGACGAACGTGTGCAGAGCCGAGAGCTCGCCGACAAGGTGGGCGAGAAGGTCGTTGAGCTCGGCCCGATCGCTGATCCGTTCGATGAAGGGGCGATGGCATTCGAGCAGGCCTTCATAGTCGATGTTGTGGAGATTGCGATCGTAGAAGTAGTCGCGCTCCATCCGCCAGGCGTCGACGAACATCTGCCTCCACTCCTCGCGAGGGTCGATGGAGAAGGCCCATGGGGAAAGGTCGACCCGCCGTTCGGCCAGCGTCTGTTGGTTCGGTGGAGCCGTTCCCGCGTCGATGACGTAGAGATCGGTGCCTTTACGGACGAGGATCTTCTTGCCGTCGCCTGAAAGCTCGAAGTTTCGGACCTCTTCGAGAAGCGTCTTGGCCTGGACGCCGCAGTTCTTGATCTCGACGGCCTGGAGCTTCGGCCGTCTGTCGGCGCTCGATTCCTGGTCGATGACGAACAAGGCCTTATCTCCGACGGCAAGTCCGGAATAGACGCCGGCCGGGAGCGGGACCTCGAAAAAGCGGTCCTGGATCCCATCAAGATCTATCGCGACCTTGGGAGGGGGCGTCGGCTTGACCGCTTCTTCAGTCGGTTTCCCGGCCTTTGCTCCCGTCTTGGCCTCGACCTCTTTCTCGTCTTTCCCTTCCTTTTTTTCGGCCTGGAGCTCGGTCGCCGGGGCGAAGGGGAACGGGTCTTTCCCGGTCAGGCCGATGGCGTAGATCTTGGTTGTCTTATCGAAGTACGGCTCAGGTTGAAGGGGACCCCAAGGGCTGCTCACGGCGCTGCGGAACCAGCGGTCCGACAGGAAGTAAAGCCATTTCCCGTCGGGGCTCCAGGCCGGGGTGTAGGAATCGACGCGGGCGCTGGTGAGTTCGGATATCCGGCCCGTCTCCGCCTCGAGGAGCATCATCTGACTGAATCCGTTCGACGCGCCTTGGACGAAGGCGAGCCAACGGCTGTCCGGGGACCAGGCGAGTTCGTCGAACATGCCGACCTCGGATACTGCGATCCGAGTCGGGGCTTTCTTAAGGGTATCGAACAACCAGAGCTGGTAGTCCTTGTCGGCAAAGGCGATCCTCTTGCCGTCGGGAGAAGGAATGCCGTCGAAGCGGATGACCTTGGCCCCGGTCGTCAGCTGTTCGGCCGGGCCGAGACCGTCGGCCGCGAAGCGGTGGAATTCCCACTCTCCGCTCTCATCGGACAAGACCATCAAGCTCTTGTCGTCGCCGAGAAAACGCGCCGTCCGGGCCCGGACGCCCTCCTTGCGGCTGACCCGGACCCAGCGGCCGTCGCCGGCGGGCGCGACGAAAACGTGGCCGCGGGAGACAAACGCGATGCGGTCGCCCGAAGAAGAAATGTGCCCCGAGGTGAGGAAATCGAGCGGTTTCGTCACCCACTTCTCGCGCATCTGGTCGAAGTCAGAGGGCAGAGTGATCTCGAGGGCGGCATCCTTGCCGGTGGCGATGTCGAAGACGCGGATGTCGGCCACGAGCTGGTAGGCGATCCGTCCGGCGTCGAGGCTGGGAGAACTGGCGTCATATCCTTTGTGGAAGGTCAGCTGCCTGAGTCCGCCGCCCTTGAGATCCATGGACCAGATGTTCATGGTGCCGTCGCGGTCGCTCAGGAAATAAACGCGGTCCAGCCAGACCATCGGGTTCTTGCTCGTCCCGACATAGTCCGCAGTCAGGGGCGCGGCTTCCCCGGATCCGGGCACGAAAGACCACAGGTTCTGAGCCGTGCCCCCCGTGTACCGTTTCGTGTAGCTGCCCTGAAAAGGGAGCCGCGTGAAATACAGCGTTCCGTCCGACGGGTCGAATGAGCCGTCGGCGGCCTGGCTGAGCGGGAGGAGCGTCTGGGTGTCCGTCGCCGGGTCGAGGACGACGAGCTGGGTATTGGGAAGGGTGGAGTATTTCTGGGTGGCATAGAGGATCCTGCCTTCGCGCGTCCACCCGACGACCGTCGCGATCTGTCCGGCGAAGGTGTGACGGGCCGGCTGTCCGCCGGCGAGGGGCATAGTATAAAGCTCGATGGGGCCCTCATATTGGGCGGAGAAAGCCAGGGTCCGGCCGTCGGGTGAGATTGCCGGATAAGCTTCCATTCCCGAATGCGAAGTCAAACGGCGGGCCGTTCCCCCGCGGACATCGACCGTCCAGAGGTCGCCTTCGGAAGCGAAGACGATGGTCTCCCCGTGGATGGCCGGGAATCGGTAGTAACCGTTCCGACCGGAAGCAACGCCGGCTTGGGCGAGGCCGAGGAGGCAGAGGACTACCGCGGCGACGTTGAGCGCTTTTTTCATGACCTTCTCCTTTCGGTGCTGTTCTCAATCGGCCTATTGCCCGGCCGCGGCCGTGGCGCAAAATGACTATATTTCCGGCCGCTGAGCGAAGTCAAATCCGAAACCGCTCCGGCCGGATCGCCGGTCGGTTTCGGCCTCGCGGTTGCCCCGGCTCTTTCAAGTCTGATAAAATCGCTCTCATCATGCGATATCGGGCGGCCGGATGAAAGCCCTCGTCACCGGGGCCGCGGGTTTCATCGGCGGTCATCTCGTCGAAGCCCTTCTCTCCCGGAAAGATGAAGCGTATGCCCTTGTCCGCCCGAAAAGCCGGATGGGCGGTTCCAATCAATCCGCGGCCGTTCCGGTCATGGGTGATTACCGCGACCCGGCGTCGCTCTCCCGCGCCGTTTCGGGGATGGACGTCGTTTTTCACGTCGGCGGCCTGATCACCGCCCCGGACGACGAGACTTATGACGAAGCCAACGTCCTGCCCACGCGGGCGTTGATTTCCGCCTGCGCCGGATCCGTCCCCGCGTTGAAGCGGTTTGTCTTCGTCTCGAGCATCAGCGCGACCGGGCCTTCGCCGGCGGGAACCGTCCTGGACGAATCCGCTCCCCTCCGGCCGGTTTCCGGATACGGGAGGAGCAAGGCCAGGGCCGAGGAAATCGTCCGGTCGTTTTCCGGCCGGGTTTCATGGACGATCCTCCGGCCGCCCAACGTCCTCGGCCCGAGGCAGAAGGAATTGTTCACCTCGATTTCGCTGATCAGAAAGCGGATTAAGCCCATGATCGGAAACGGCAAACCGCAAACGAGCGTCGCCTCCGTCTGGGACGTCGTCCGGGCGCTGATTCTTTTGGCCGAGCATCCCGGGGCCGTCGGCCGAACCTATTTCGTTACTTCCGGCCGGCCGTACGCCTGGCGGGAGATCGTGGACGCCGTGGCTTCCGAGCTGGGCGTGCGTCGCGTTTATCTCCCGGTTCCTTACCCCGTCCAATGGGCCGTGGGGGCCGTGTCTGAGCTGATCGCCCGGACCCGCGGCCAAGAGCCCCTGGTGACCCGGGAAGCTGTCGCGGCGACCCGGAGATATTACTGGAATTACGACGATTCCCGCATCCGGCGCGAGCTGGGCTTCGCGCCGGATCTCGATATGGCCGGGGCGATCAAGCGGACGGTGGCCTGGTATGCGGAGCGCGGGCTGGTGAAAACCCGATGAACGGCGCGGCCGGCCGTTTCCGGGGAAGCGAAATCGCCGGGCTCTTCGGCCGGAAGATCCGGTTTTTCGGATTCGACCTGCAAATCACCGACACGTTCGTTCTCTGGGGGCTGATCATCCAGGCGGCGCTCTTTATTCTGTTCGGCCGCCGGATCAACCAACCACTTTTGCTCGCGGCGAAAAACGCGGGCCTGGCAGCGTTGTATTTTTTCTCCATCTTCGTTCTGACGAAGATAAAATCAAAGGTTCTCTATTTTGTCATTCGCACCTGCTCGGTCCAGTTGTCGTTCGCGTACCTTTATGAAGCGATCCACCCGCTCCAGTTGATGCTGATGCCGTGGCAGGACCGGCCGGTGCTGGCCGCCGAGCAGGTCGTCTTCGGCATTCAGCCGACTCTCTGGCTGGAGCGGTTCGTTTCGCCCCCCTTGACCGAATGGCTGATGTTTTCCTACGTGATTTACCTGGTCATCTATCCCCTGGTCGCCGGGCTCATTTATTTCAAACACGGCGAGCGGGCCCTGGAGGATTATCTTTTCACCTTGGGATTCGTCAACCTGGCCTGCGATATCGGGTTTATCCTGTATCCGGTGGCCAGCCCGCTCTGGTACATGCCCGAGGCCTATTCCGTCCCGCTCAAGGGCGGAGTGTTCACCCTTCTCGGCGATTACATCCGGACCCACGCCCACCTGGCCGGCGGCTCGATTCCCAGCCCTCATTGTTCCGTGGCCACGGTCATGTGGCTGATGTCCCGCCGCTATGTCCGCCGCTGGTTTTATATCCTCGCGCCGGTCGTTTTGAGCCTTTATGTCTCGACGGTTTACGGCCGCTACCATTACCTCACGGACTCGATCGCTGGCCTCGCTCTCGGGATTATTGCTATACTGGCCGGGCCGTCGATGGTCCGGGCCTGGAACCGCCGGATCGGCCGCCGGCGCTCGAAAGAAATCCGATGAACAGAGTTTTCATCACCGGGGCCAACGGATTCATCGGCTCCAACCTTTGCCGGCATTTTCTCGCGGCG
>CAYSGA010000121.1:0-6336 GCA_964430165.1 uncultured Eubacteriales bacterium | reverse complement strand
TCGTCTTCAGTCGGGAGAAGTCGGCGGCGTGCAAAACGAGCCGCATTTCCTGGGCGGCGTTCACCTTCGCCCGGTCGATGAATTCGGTCTCGACAATGAACCGGCCGTCGGGAAGGACTCGGAACCTTCTCCAATTCCCTTCCGTGTCGTCGACCGGGACCGACGAGAGGAATTTTCCGTCGAGGTCGAACACGGAGATCCGCGGACGCCCGAGATCGCGGACAAACAGGCGATCGCGAAAAACCTCGACCTCGCCCGGCCTCGCGAATTCCCCCGGCCCCGGGCCGCTCTGGCCGATGGCCCCGACAAACGACCCGGAAGCGTCGAATTTCCTGATGTTCCCGGCTTTGCCGTCGCATACGTAGAGAGCCCTTTGATCGTCCAGGGCCAGGTCGACGATTTCGCCGAAATCGCCCCCGGCCAGGGCCTCGCCGGAGATCGTCAGCATCGGGATCAGGCGAATCGTGTTTTTTACGGTGGCTTTTTTTTGCCCCGCCGCAAAAAACATCGCTCCAACCGAGGACAAGGCCAGGAGAAAAAGAACCGGACGACGCATGACCCGCATCTTCCAAACTCCCTTTGGACTTCCCTCTCCGGGAGATTTTTCTTACCTTCGGTCTCTCTTCAGGCGGAGGAGCGTATTCTATCGAAAAAATCCGCCTCTCTCAAGAAGGCGGATGGCGGGCGGGGAACCGGGGCTTCGATCGGGGCGGATCGCGTAAAGCCGCGGGAGCGGGCCCGCCGTCAGGGAATCGTTGCGTGGAAGCTGATCCGGAAGTCCGCCCCGGGCGGAGGACCGAGTTGGACGCGGCCGTCGAGTTGACCGGTAAGCGTCTCCACGAGTTGGAGCCCCATGGATTTCGATTGACCGATTTCCATGTCCCCGGGAAGTCCGACGCCGTCGTCTCGGACAGACAGCAGGAACTCGTCCTTGGCTTGATGATGGAGCCCGACCGTGATCGTCCCCTTCCGGTCTTTCGGAAACGCGTGTTCGAGGGTGTTGGAAACGAGTTCGTTGATGATCAACCCGAGGGGGATCGCCGTTTTGATGTTGAAATTCACCGGCTCGACGTCCAGGCGCAATTCGACCCGGCCCGGATAATTCGCCTGGGAGCCGATGATCGCCCGGACCAGGTTTTGGATATAAGCGGCGAAATCGACGCGGGACAAGCTGTCCGAGCGATAAAGGCTCTCATGGATCATGGACATCGACCGGATCCGGTTCTGGCTGTCCTGGAACGCCGCGACCGCCTCGGGGTCCCGGAGATACCGGCTCTGGAGCCTGAGCAGACTGGAGATGATCTGCATGTTGTTTTTAACCCGATGATGGATTTCCTTCAGGAGGGTTTCCTTCTCCCGAAGGGCGGACTGCAGGGCCGATTTGGATTGAACGAGGTCGGAAATGTCGACCAGCATGCCTTCGATGTAGTCGATCCGGCCGGTTTCACCGCATATGACCGTCGCGTTTTCCAGGACGTGGAATATCGTCCCATCTTTCCGCCGCAACCGCAACTCCTGGTTCCGGATTTCGTCCCCGGCCTTGAGCACCTCGATCATTTTCGAACGCGCGTCGGTTTCGACGTAGTGGTTGTGGACGTCGATCGCCAGGAATTCCGGAACCGATTCGTATCCGAACATGCGGATCATGGCTTTATTGGCCGCGAGCATCCGGCCTTCGAGGGTGGTCTGAAAAATGCCCTCCAGGCTGCGGTCGAAGATCCGGTGGAATTTCGTCTCGGAAGCCAGGAGTTCGATTTCGGCCCGTTTCCGCTCGGTGACGTCCTCGACCGTGCCTTCGAAGTATTTCACCCGGCCGGCCGGGTCGAAAATCGCCCGGGCGCTTTCCCGGACATAGACCGTCGCTCCATCCTTTTTCTTCCAGGCCGCTTCCAATCCCTGGATGAAACCGTTCTTTTCGATGCGATTTTTAAAAGAAATGCGGGAATATTCCGGCCTGAACCCAGCCCGCTCCAGGTTGCGGGCGGCGAGTTCCTCGAACGAGTCGTATCCGAGCATGCGGACGAGCGTCGGGTTGGCCAGCAGGATCCGGCCGTCGGGCGTCGTCCGGTAAAGGCCGACAGTCGCGTTTTCATAAAGCGTCCGGAACCGCTCTTCGCTTTCCCTCAGGGCCGCTTCCGTTTGCTTCCGGTCGTGGATGTTCCGGCTGACGCCGACGATGCCGGCGATATCGCCGGCGGAGCTCCAAATCGGGGATTTGATCGTTTCGTAAACGGTCTCGCGGCCGTCCCGGTCGTGCATCGCTTCTTCGAAACGCAGGGCCTTCCCCGATTCGAGAACTCGTTCGTCGCTGGTTTTGCGGGCCGCGGCCAATTCCGGCGGGAAGATTTGCTCGTCGGTCTTTCCGACGACCTCCGCGTTCGTCCGGCCGCACATTTTCTCGAACGCTTTGTTGACGGCCAGGTTGCGGCGGTCCTTGTCCTTGAAATAGATGATGTCCGGAATCGCCTGGATCAAGTCGCAAAGCCCCGCGTGGGCTTCGGTCGAGGCCTGTTCGCTCTTTTCCCGTTCCGTCAGGTCATGGACAATGCCGCGGTCGGTCGAATCCACGTCCTTTGGTGCGGCCAACGAAAACCTCCCCTCGCAAGCTCCGTTTCACCGGAAACGGAAAAAATCGAATATAGGCGGATTATATGCGCGATTTTCCCCAAAAGCAATCAAAGAAGGGGGTGAAATATCGGGGTCGGGGGGTTAGTCTTCCGGCGGGTGTTTCCGGCCGGAACGGCGCTCGACCGCTTCCGTGAGAGCGGCTTCACAAGTATAATTCGTCCTCATGTACATGGGCCGCGAAATCCTCATGCTCTCGCCGCTCATTCTCTATTCCGGGTTCCGGGTCGGAATGCTTCTCCGCGGTACGGGAAAGCGGATCCTATGGGCCGTTGTCTTCGTTCTGATTTGCGCCGGTTACCCGGCGGCCGAAGCCCTGGAGCACGCGGCCGTTTCCCCCTGGGCGATGGGCCTTTCGACCGCGGGTTATGTGACCCTTCCCTTTCTCCTTTATCTCGTCATGGCCGTTCTGGTCGTGGATATCCTCACCGGCCTGGCCCGGCTCACCGGACTTCTTTCCAAAGAGAATCTTAAGCGGCCGGGATTCCGGCGGTTCCGCCTGGTGCTGTTATTGGTCCTTCCGGCCGCGGTCGTCGCCTTCGGCGCCTGGAACTTCAACCGCCTGGAAATCCGGGAATACCAGGTCGAGCTTCCCAAAAAATCCGCTAAGACCGACGGCCTGACGATCGTCTTCGCCGCGGATTTCCATCTCCAGGGACGGACGCCCCGGCGGATCATGGAACGGTTCGCCGACAAGGTCAACGCCCTTGAACCAGACCTCGTCGTGATCGGCGGGGACATCGTCGAGGGCGGCAATACGCCGGATGAAAAGATGGAACACGAAGCCGCCCAGTTCCGGCGGATCCGGTCGACCTACGGCGTCTTCGGCGTGCCGGGAAACCACGATTCCTTCGGCGGGGACCGGGGCTCCTTTTTCGACAAGGCCGGAATCCGGATGCTCCAGGACGAATATGTCCGGATCGACGCCGCGATCTATCTCGCCGGCCGCCTGGACGGCCGCCGGAGATCTACGGAAGCCCGGAAATCCATCGACGCGCTTCTCGCTCCGGTTCCCGGGGATCTGCCGATCGTGCTCCTGGATCACCGGCCGACCGATTTGGACAATTTGAGCCGCAGCCGGGCCGACCTCCAGCTTTCCGGCCACACCCACAACGCCCAGGTTTTCCCCTTGAATTTCGCCGCCCGGAAGGAATACGAGATCCCGTGGGGTTACGGGGTGAAGGGCAAAGCCCAGATCATCGTCACGTCCGGAGTGCAGGGCTGGGGACCGCCCGTCCGCACCGCCGGCGCCTCGGAGATCGTCGTCGTCCGGGTTTCGTTTCGCTGACCGGCCGGCTTTGGCCGATGCCGGTTATATCAAGCGGAGACCGGCGACCTTGACGGGTTTGCGGGTCATGTTCCGATGGCCCCAAGTCCAGACGAACCCATCGCGATCCAACGCTAGGGTATGATCCTCACCGCAAGCGATGGCGACGATCGGAGGCAATCCCTCGACCCTGATCGGAGAGGGCGAATAGAGCGTTTCTCCCGACGGCCCGACCTGGTCGAGCGCATATTTTCCCCAAACCCAGACCGAGCCGCCGCGGTCGAGGGCGACGGACTGGTATCCTCCCGCGGCGACGGCGATTATATCGGTCAATCGCGGTACGCGGGCCGGATTCGCCCGATCCTTTTTTCCCCCGTCGCCGAGCTGTCCCTGATAATTCTTCCCCCAAGCCCAGACCGTTCCGTCATTTTTCAAAGCGAGGACATGATAGCTTCCCGCGGCAATGTCCCGGACGCCGGTCAATCCGGCGACCCGAACGGGAGCCCACCGGTCTTCGCGCGTCCCGTCGCCGAGCTGAAAGAAATCGTTTCCGCCCCACGTCCAGACCTCGTCGCCGACCGTCAGCGCGAGGCTGAAAAAGTCGCCGGCGCCCACCCGCCTGACTCCGTTCAAGCCGGGGACCCGGCGCGGCCGCGGGGGCACCGTTTTTACTCCCAAACCCAGCTCGCCCCGGCCGTTCGTCCCCCAAACCCAGACCTGCCCGTTCGAGCGCAAGGCCAGCACGTGGCGCGCGCCCCCGGCCAGCTGGACGATGCTTTGCATATTGGGAATTTGAAGCGGCTCGAATTGGTCCTTCGTTCCCCACATGCCGGTTTGGGAGTGGGCGCCGAAGCCCCACGTCCAGACCGTCCCGTTTTTGGCCAGGACGACGGCCTTGTCTTCGGGACTATAGACGATGGCGGCGGCCGCCGGCGGAAGGGAAGCGACGACCTCGGGATTCGCGAAGGGATGATAGGCGATCGTTCCCCCGCTCGTCGCGACGATGAACGCCTTCCCCCACTGAAAGATGCGGCCGTCCGGCGATTTGGCCAGGTCCAAATCGCCGAATCCCGGTCCGAGCGGCGATTCGACGGGCGAGACGACCACCGAACCGTCCGGCGGCGTGTCACAAGCCGTCAGGCACCCGGGCAATTTCTCGCCGATTTGATTTAAAAACAACCTCCGGTAGACACACGGGTCGCGGACGAACAGAAGCTTCGGATCCTCGCACCATTCGTTGTCGAAATCGAGCGACTTCATGAAGCCGACAATCAACGGGCGGCCGTCAGCAGGCGCGGAGAGAAGAGGCGCCGCGACGTTCGAGGTGTAACCCCGGTCCTCAAGATCTTGGAGAAAAGACTGAAGCCCCCCGGGACTGAGCCAGGAAAGCTTGGTCATGGTGACGGTGTTGACCATGGCCGGGATATCGGTCCAATCGTATTTCGCGTCCGTCGTGTTCCCGATGTCGGTGATCATGAGGACTTCCCGGTTGAACTGGGCCAGCGTCGTTTTTCGGCCGGGGGTCGAGTCGTTCATGATCTCGTCGAAGTGGACGGCCGGATTCTTGATCAGTTCCCACGTCAAGCCCCAGGCTTTCTCCAGCAAGTACAGGACCGGATCGGTCTGGAAAAGATCGATCGCGTCGCGGATGAATTCGGGGATCATTTCATAATATTTCTTTTGCCAGGCCAACGTTTCGCCCAAAACGTCCGGAAAGCCGCACATGCTCAGGCCGTGGGCGTGCATGAAATCCTCGGCCGCGCTCATGGCGGCTTCCTTGTCGGCCTCCGCCCGGAAAAAAATCGTCTCGGCCAAGCGCCGGCCGAACGCCGGCCAGGCCCGAAGGCCGGCGTCGATATCGTTGACCCAGGCGTTCAGGTAGGCGATCCCGGCGATCGCCGACGCTTTCAAGGCGGCATACTCGGCGCTGAGGGCGGTCGCCTCGGCCGTCAGCTGGGCCGATTTCACCGGGTCGCTTTTTACGCATCGGGCCGCTTCGGTCGTGAGGGCGCGGATGCGGGCCGGATAGTCATGCTCCATCTGTTTGAGCGCGGAATAGGCGGCCCCGGCGATTACGGCGAGCTTTTCCTTCAAGGCCTGGAAAACCCTCGGCGGAGATGCGTTCATGAACTCCGCGGAAACGATCGTATCCCGGCCCGGCCGCCAGATCTTTTCGTCGGCGACGAGCGCCCGGTAGAGAAACGGCTCGATCCCCTCGGTCGTGAGATCGAAGAAGCCGGGTTCGCGCGGCGTCCGAAGGTCGAGATACGATTCGAGGACGAAATGCTTGAGGGCATTCTTGCCGAGTTGGAAAGGGCCGCCGGAGTATTCGTTGACGAAGGTATGACCGTAGAGATCTCCGGCTCCGTGGGCGAGATAGCCGAGGGCGAACGCCAGGGTCCTGTCGGAGTTGCTCCGCAGGGCTTCGCGCCAGATCGAATCCA
>CAYSGA010000120.1:0-6344 GCA_964430165.1 uncultured Eubacteriales bacterium | reverse complement strand
CCGGATGGACGGCAATGTTATTGATCTGGGCTTCGTCGCGGATGACCCAGTAGATGATGTATCCGGCGATCTTGTGCGCCGCCTCATCAGTAGCGACGAGGGGATGGGAAAGGCCGAAGTTTTGGATTTCCCCTTCGAACGTCGAGGGCGGCCAGGGGTTGGGGAACGAGAGACGTTCGATTTTGAGTACGTCGCGGAGGTCCCGGCGGGTCATCCGGCTCAGGCGGATGTTCACCTGCCTTCCTCGGCCTGAGACCGGCGCAGGTACAGAGGTTCGAGCCTGTCGGGCGCGATCCCCTTCCCCGCGGCAATGATTTCGGCGCCGAGGAGCCCGACCTCGGGAGCGATGAACGGAGTCCGCGGGGAAAGGAACGCCTTGTCTTTTCGGCCGCCGTCCATCGCCGAAACGAGGAGCGAAAATCCGCCCCCGATAAAAAGAATTTTCCGGCTCTTGGGGAGGAGCTTTAAAAACCGATCCGGGACGTACGCACCCTCCGGAACGAGGGCCTTCATGTTCTTTTTCTCGAACGAATACAAGGCCGCATAGATTTCGCCTTTTTTCGCGTCATGAAGCGGACAAACCAACGGAACGCCGTCGTTTCGAAGCTTCCAAGCCATGGCCCGGAGGGAGGAAACGGGCGCGATCGGTTTTCCCGAGGCGAAGGCGAACGCCTGGATGGTACTGAGGCCGATGCGGATTCCCGTGAACGATCCCGGCCCGGGCGTGACCGCGAATCCGTCCAGCTCGGCCAGGGTCCAGCGGAGGGAGTTGAGAAGGACGTCGATCGAAGCCGGAAGGCGGGCCGTATGCGTCCCGAAGGAATCGACGCCGATCTCGGCCCGGACCCGGCCGTCCTCGACAAGGGCGACCGAACCGCTTCCTGTCGTCGTGTCGACCGCCATGATCCGCATCGGAGGGGGTCAGCGTCCTTTCAGCCGGAAAAGGTTCCCGGCTTTGTAAATCTCGCCCTGGACGGCGCTCATCGGCTCCAGGGAAAACGCTTCGTTCCGGGTGACGTTGCGGCCCCGGCCGGAGAGAAGGTCGACCTCGATTTCATCTCCCGAGCGGAAAAAACCCCCGGCCGCCAGACGGCCCAGGCCGCCGCCGCGAAGGACGGGAAACCCGGCGTTGACCGCGTTGCGGAAATAGATGGCCGAAAAGGACGGCGCCAGGATCGCCGTGACACCCAGAGCGACGAAACAATCCACCGCCTGCTGGCGCGAGGACCCCGCCCCGAAATTGCGGCCGGCGACGAGAATGTCGCCCGGCTGGGCCTTCCGGGGAAAGTCCTTCCAGCCTTCGAGATTGCCCAGGGCGTAAGCGCCCATCTGGGAAATCTCGGTGATGTGAAGATGGGCGTTGTGAAAGATCTGGTCGGTGTCGATGTCTTCGATCAACCGGCCGTCGGCCCAGGCCAGGACCCAGACGCGGCCGCGAAGGATCTGGTCGCGCATGTCAGAGCTCCTCGGGCGTGGCGATTTCGCCCTTGACGCAGGAGGCGGCCACGGTCGCGGGCGAGGCTAGATAAACCGGGCCCTTCCCCTGTTTGCCGGGGAAATTCCGGTTCCCGGTGCTGATTTCGACCTCGCCTTTTCCGGTCAGGCCGGCGTGGCCTTCGGCGCACCCGCCGCATCCCGGATTGAGAACGATGGCCCCGCTGTCAAACAAGGTTTTCAGAATTCCCGACGAGAGCATGTCCTCGTAGACCCGGCGGGTGGCCGGGGCGACCTTGAGCATGACGTCGGGCCGGACTTTCCGGCCGCTGAGGACGGCGGCCGCGGCGGCCAGGTCCTCGATCCGGCCGTTGGTGCACGACCCGATGAATCCGGAATCGATCCGGACGCCGCGAGCCTCGGAAACGGGTTTCACCGTATTTGGCGACGGAGGAACGGCGATCTGGGGTTCGAGGCCGTCAATGTTCACTTCGATCGTGTCGGCGTATCGCGCGTCCGGGTCGGCCGCGACTGGGGGCTCTCCGGAGGGGGCGAACGCGGAGGCGGACCGGCCAGGGTTGCGGATTTCCTCCGGAATGAAGCCGATGATTCCGGCCATCTCCGTAATCATGCTGCAGAGCGTAATCCGGCCGGCCAGGTCGAGACCGGCGACAGCCGGTCCGTAGAATTCGGCCGAGCGGAGGGCGATTTGCGACGTCCCGAGCTTGAGGCAGAGAAAGAGGGCCAGGTCCTTGGCCGTCGCCCGCGGCGACGGGGTCCCTTTGAGGATGACCTTGACGCTTTCCGGGACTTCGAACCACGTTTTTCCCGTCCTGAAGGCGAAGGTGATGTCGACGTCGCCCATCCCCTGGCCGAAGCACCCGATCGCCCCAAGAATGTTCAGGTGGCTGTCCGTGCCGACGGCCGTTCCGCCGGGACGGGCCAGCCCCTCCTCCATCAGGATATGCGAGCCGATGCCCTGGTCCACGTCGTAAACGCGCACGCCGCGCTTTCGGGCGAAATCGCGGCAGGCCTGCTGGTTGTCGGCGTATTTCAGCGTGCAGGCCGGCGCGCACAGGTCGAAGGTGAAGACGGTTTTGGCTAAATCGTCGAGGGCCTCCCCGCCGTATTCCCGTTCGTAGTTCTTGACGACGTTCGGCCCGCCGAAATCGCGGGCGGACCGGACGTCCAGGTCCATCCAAACGATCCGGCCGGGGGCGACGTCCTCCCTCGAATGGGCCTGGATGATCTTCTCGATGACGGTCTTGGCCACGGGAGCGCCCCTCCTTAGGTCACACCTTGGCGGCGACGGCCTGCCCCATCTCGAGCGACGTGGCTTTGCCGCCCATGTCGTAGGTCCGGACTACGCCGTCCTTGATGACTTCGGCCACCGCCCCGTCCAAAGCTTTGGCCTTGGCCGTTTCCCCCAGCCACTCGAGCATCAGCTCGGCCGCCAGGAACGTGGCGATCGGGTTAACCTTGTACATCCCGGCGTATTTCGGGGCCGAGCCGTGGGTCGGTTCGAACACGGCGTAGTCGGTCCCGATGTTGCCGCTGCAGGCGAAGCCCAGGCCTCCGACCAGCTGGGCGGCCAGGTCGGAGATGATGTCGCCAAAGAGGTTTTCGGCGACGAGGACTTCGTAATCGAACGGGTTTTTCAGGAGCCACATGCAGATGGCGTCGACATTGGCGTCTTTGAAGACGATGTCGGGATAATCCTTGGCCACATCGCGGGCCGTTTCGAGCATCAGCCCGCCGGTTTCCCGCAGGACGTTGGGTTTCTCGATCAGGGTCACCGATTTGCGGTTTTTCTCTCGGGCGTAATCGAACGCGGCTTTAACGATCCGCCGGCAGCCGTTCTTCGTCATGATCCGGGTGGAAACGGCGATCTCCTCGGCCGGGACATTTGCGAACGGTTTAAATTTCGAATGAGTGGCCAGGGCGTTCCGGACGACGTCCGGAAGGGGCCGGAATTCGACGCCGGCGTACATGCCCTCGGTGTTCTCGCGGAAGATGACGAGGTCGATATTCTCCTTGTAGTTGAGCGGGTTTCCCGGGTAGGCTTTGCAGGGTCGGAGGTTCGTAAACAGGTCGAATTCCTGGCGGAGGCGGACGATGGGGCTGAAATACGACAACCCCTTGCCCCGGAACGCCGGGTCGAGTTCGGCATCCGCGTCTTTTTTCGGTTTCGAGGTGATGGCCCCGAAGAGGCAGGCGTCGGTTTCCTTGAGAAGTTTTTTGGTCCGGTCGGGGAGGGCGTTTCCTTCCTTGCACCAGAAGTCCCAGCCGATGTCGCCATAAAGATATTCGGCGTCGACGGCCAGTTTTTTTAAAACGGGCAGCGTCGCCTCGATGACGTCCTTGCCCACCCCGTCGCCGGGGAGAATCGCGATTCGATACTTCGCCATGTCAGACTCCTCGTGATGATTGCGCCTCCCGCCTGGCGCCGTCGAATTTTACCATAGAACGCCGGGTTCGGCGAATCCGGCTCCGGGGATTCAGAGACCGAGTTTTTTCTTCGTATACTCGATCAACCCGCCGGCCTGGACGATGCCGATCACGGATTCGGGAAGGGGGAAGAACTTGAACGTCCGGTTCCCGCTCGCGATCGTTCCGGCGGAAAAATCGACCTCGATCGCGTCGCCGGAGGCGAGCGCGTCGGCCGCCTCGTCGCATTGGAGAACGGCCAGCCCGAGGTTGATCGCGTTGCGGAAATAGATCCGGGCGAAGGACTTCGCCACGACGGCCTTCACCCCGGCCGCCCGCAGGCAGGCGGCCGCCTGCTCCCGGGAGCTCCCGCAGCCGAAGTTTTTTCCGGCGACGATCACGTCGCCCGGCTTGACCGACCGGGCAAATTCCCGGTCGAGATCCTCCAGCGCATGCTTGGCCATTTCCTCGGGCGGCATCAGCGCGTACGTGTAGCGCCCCGGGAAAATGACGTCCGTGTTGACATTGTCGCCGTACTTCCAAACGCGTCCGGCACTCATAAGCGTGTCCTCGGGTCGGTGATTTTTCCCTCGAGCGCGGTCGCCGCCGCCGTCGCCGGCGAGGCGAGGTAGATTTCGGAGTCGCGGTTTCCCATCCTGCCCCGGAAATTGCGGTTCGACGTCGAAACCACTGTCTCCCCCTCCGCGAGCAGCCCCTGGTGGGCGCCGAGGCAGGGGCCGCAGCCGGGGTTGAGAATCACGCATCCCGCCTCGCTCAACGTCTCAATCGTGCCGTTCCGCAGGGCTTCGAGAAAGACTTCGCGGGAGGCGGGTAGAACCAGAGTCCGGGTTTGAGGATGAATCTTCCGTCCCTTGAGAATCCGGGCGGCGATTTTCAGGTCCTCGACCCGCCCGTTCGTGCAGGTTCCGATGAGGATCTGATGGACGGGCTTGCCGGCGACCGCGCTCACGGGCTTGACGTTGTCGACCGTATGCGGACAGGCGATCTGCGGCTCGAGCTTCGAAAGGTCGTAGGACAAGACCGCTTCGTAGGTCGCGCCGGGGTCGGAGACGACGACTTCGAATTCCCGGAGGGTGCGGGCCTTGACCCAAGCGACGGTCAACGCGTCCGGCTCGAAGTATCCGTTCTTGGCCCCCATCTCGGCGGCCATATTGGCCAGAGTCATCCGCGAGGAGAGGCTGAATTCCCCGGCCGCGGGACCGGCGAATTCAATCGCCTCGTAATTCCCCCGGTCGGCGCCGTGGTCGCCGATGAGTTTGAGGACGGCGTCCTTGGCATAGACGCCTTCCGGAAAACGGTAGTGGAATTCGACCCGGAGCGTTTCGGGTACCCGCAGCCAGATTTCGTCGGTCGCCCAGATCGAGGCGGCCTCGGTCCGGCCGATCCCGGCGGCAAACGCGCCGAAGGCGCCGTAGGTCGTCGTGTGGGAGTCGCTACCCATGATCACCTTGCCCGGCAGGGCGAACCCGGACTCGGGCAGGACCTGGTGGCAGACGCCGTGCTGGATGTCGTAAAAATGCGGCAGGTCCTGTTCCCGGACGAACTCGCGGATCGTCTTGTGGTTCTGGGCATATTTCTCGTCAGCCGCCGGGACGATGTGGTCGAGGATGATGATGATTTTCTCCGGCGCCTTGACCCGGGGAACGCCGATTTTCCTGAATTCCCCGATGATGGCCGCCGAGTTGTCGTGGGACAGGCAAAAATCCGGGGAGATCGTGACCACTTCACCCGCCTGGACGGCCCGTCCGGCCTTCCGGCCGAGGATCTTCTCGCTGAACGTTTGGGCCATGGATCGCCCTCTTTTATTTAAAGACGTCGAAATTGACGAAGTCGGCGTGATTGACGATGATCGCCTCAATCGTCCGCCGCCCGCCGTCCCCTTCCTTGGAGTGGGAGGCGATGATGTGGACGATTTCCTCCGGGACGCCGAACTGATAGGCAAAGGCCGCGCCGGAAATCGGGTGGCGGAGGAGGTCGCCGGCCCGGCTCTTGACGAAGACGCCGTTTTCAAGCGTGTATTCAAAGAGTTTTCCGACGTCGTGGAGAATGGCCCCGGCCAGAAGGACGTCACGGTCCACCCGGACCTTGCCGTGGTATTCCTTGTGGAGGACATCGCCGATGCCGATGGCCGTCTTGGTCACGGATCGGGTGTGTTCGAGGAGGCTGACGGCCGTCGTTTTAATGAGGAGGGTGAACGGCATCCGGGTCAAGTCGTCTTCCGACCAGCTGCTTTTTTTGACGGCCTCGAACCAGACCTTGAGGGTGAGCTCCTTCAGGACCGGGTCGACGATCTGCCCGATTTCGGGTAAAAGCTCGAGAATTTTTTCGCGCGGAACACTCATGGGATTTTCCTTTCCGCCGGACCGTCGTAGACATAATTTTCCGGGTCGATCTTCCGCATGGGCTTCATCCGGGTTTTTTCCTCGTGGACGTGGGCCACGAGTCCCGGGACGCGGGCGATC
>CAYSGA010000119.1:0-6352 GCA_964430165.1 uncultured Eubacteriales bacterium | reverse complement strand
GTCGCGAATTCCGGGGCCAGGCTTGCGTCCAGGCCCTCGGCCTTCGCCCCGGACGCGATCCACCGGGCCGAAGGGCCGACGGCCGCGACGACGTCCCAGCCGAGAAGCCGGGCGTTCCGCCCGGCTTCTTCATGGTATTTTTTCCCTTCCGGTCCGAGCTCGAGCATATCGCCGAGGACGGCCACCCATCGGCCGGCCGGAAGGTTGATGTAACTGCGCAGGGCCATGGCCAGGGCGCGGGGGCTGGAATTGTAGGTGTCGTCGACGACCGTGATCCCCATGGCCAGCCGGCTGATCTTCCCGCGCTTGGCCGCGGGTTCGAGGGCGGCGAAACCCGGCTGGAGGGTTTCCCAGCGAAGGCCGAAGGCCCAGGCGACGCCGAGGGCGGCGAGAAAGTTTTCAACCTGGCCCTCGGTGAGAAACGGGAGGCGGACGTCGTGGACCGACCCGTCATAAGAGAGGCGGAACTGCAGTCCGTCGAATCCCGCATAAGCCAGCCCGGAGGCGCGAACCTCGGCGTCTTTTTCGAAGCCGAAAAAGATCACCCGGCCGGAAGCCCGTTTCGCGAGCGTTTTTCCCCAGGGGTCGTCGCCGTTGAGGACGGCCGTTCCCCCCGGCTTCAGCCCGTCGATCATTTCCCCCTTGGCTTCTCCCACGGCCTCGAGGGATTCCAGGAAGGCGAGGTGGACGGGGGCGACGTTCGTGATGACGGCCACGTCCGGAGGGGCGATCCCGGTCAGCCGCCGGATTTCGCCGGCCCCGCTCATGCCCATCTCCAGGACGGCGATCTCGTGTTCGGCTTCGATGTGGAGGATCGACAGGGCTAGGCCGAGGTGGTTGTTGAGGTTCCCTTCGGACTTGTGAACGCGGAAGGACGTTCCGAGAAGGGCGGCGGCGAATTCCTTCGTGGTCGTTTTGCCGATGCTGCCCGTGATTCCGACGATTTTCGCCGGGTGGCGGGCCAGGACGGAACGGGCCAGGTCCTGAAGCGCGGCGACCGTATCCTTGACTTTGATGAGAACGAACGACGTATCGGAAACCGCGATGTCGCGGGAGACGACGGCGCCGGCGGCGCCGCGCGAGGCCGCGGCCGGGACGAACTCGTGGCCGTCGCGTTCGGCGACGACGGCGAAAAAGAGCCCGCCGGGTTCGATTGTCCGGGAGTCGAGGCTGAAGGAGGAGAAGACCGCCGCGCGGTCTCCTTGGACTAGAACGCCGCCTGCGGCGGCGGCGATCTCGGCGGCGCGAAGGCGGGCCATGGCTATTTCGTCCCTATCGTTTCGAGAATCTCCCGGGCAACCTCGGCGTCGCTGAAAGGAACGGTCGTCGTCCCGGCCGTCTGCGTCGTCTCGTGTCCTTTCCCGGCCAGGACGACGAAGTCGCCTTTTCCGGCCGAAGCCAGCGCTTGGGCGATGGCCTCGCGGCGGTCCGCAACGACGCTGTATTTTTTGCAGTCGGCGGAGACGAACCCCATCTCGATTTCAGCGAGGATCGCTTCCGGGTCTTCGCCCCGGGGGTTGTCCGTCGTCAGGAAGGTCCAATCGGCGTAACGGGCCGCGACTTCCCCCATCCGGGGGCGTTTGGCCTTGTCCCGGTCGCCGCCGGCGCCGAAGACCAGGATGATCCGGGCCGGCTTGAGATCCCGGACGGTCTCCAGCAGGCTCTGGAGAGAGGCGTCGGTGTGGGCGTAGTCGACGATGACATGGAATCCGCGGTCGTTGTCCACCTTTTCGAAGCGTCCCGGAATCTGGCGGAGCCCGGCGATCCCGTCCTTGATCACGTCGACGGGGACGCCCAGGGCCATGGCCGCGGCGAATGAGGCCAGGAGGTTGGACAGGTTGTGTTTTCCGGCCAGCGGAGACGTCAGGGTCATCCGGCCGCCGGGATAATTGACCGACGCTTCGATCCCGGCCCCGCTGAATTTCGCCCGCTCAGCCCGGACCAGGGCCGCCGGCTCGAATCCGAAGGTGACGGTGGACATCGGAAGCTCGGCGATGAGACGCCGGCCCCAGGCGTCATCCTGGTTGACGACCGCCGTTCTTTTTTTCGCGTTAAGGGCGAAGAGCTTCCTTTTCGCGGCGAAGTAGTCCTCCATCGTGTGGTGGAAATCGAGATGTTCGCCGGCGAGGTTGGTGAACACGGCGACGTCGAAGCCGATCCCGGAAACGCGTTTCAATTCGAGGGAATGGGACGAGACCTCCATGATGCCGTGGGTGACGCCCCGGTCGACCATTTCCTTGAGCATGCGTTGGAGATCGACGGACTCCGGGGTGGTCCGGACCGCCTTGATCTCGAAACCGGGGCCGCGGTTGGAGATCGTTCCGATGACGCCGACGGCGAACCCCGCCCGTTGGAGGATGGATTCGAGAATATAGGAAATCGTCGTCTTTCCCTTGGTTCCGGTGATCCCCACGAGCTTCATTTTATAAGCGGGATGATCGTAGAAATTGGCCGCGCTCAGGGCCAGGGCTTCTCGGGGGTCGATCGCCCTGATCCAGGCGATGTTCAATCCTTCGGGCCGGGGACGGTCCGACAGGACGGCGGCCGCTCCGCGCCGGACGGCCTCGTCGACGAAATCGATTCCGTCCCGAAGGGCGCCCTTCCAGGCGGCGAAAAGAAAGCCGGGGCGGATGTCGGCGGAGGAATAGGCCAATCCGAGGATCTCGACCTCCGGGTCGCCGTCGAGGGAAGCGACCGGAAGTCCTTTCAGGAGTTCGGAAAGCTTCATTGTCCGGCCTCCCGGGGAGCGGCGGCCGCCAAAATCGTCTCGTTTGCCGGAACGGGGAAGACGTGGAGATAGCGGAGGACGCGAAGGGCTATTTCACGGAAGACCGGCGCGGCCACCTGGCCGCCGTAGTAGGCGTCGTTCCGGGGTTCATAAAGAACGACGGCCATGGAGACGGCCGGTTTGTCCGAAGGGACGAAACCGATGAACGAGGCCGTATGGCGGGAGAGGGAATATTTCCCGTCGATGGGGTCGTAGATCTGGGACGTTCCGGTTTTCCCGGCGACCGTGTAACCCTCGAGGGCCGCGGTTTTTCCCGTGCCCTCCAGGACGGCGCGCTCCAGGATGTCGATGAGTTTTTCGGCCGTCTGAGGGGAGATCACCTGGACGGGCGGAGAATCTCCGGCCTGCGGCTGCCGGGGCCGGCCGTCCACCGCCTTGATGATCCGGGGGACGAGCCGGACGCCCCGGTTGGCGACGATGTTGATCGCCTGGAGCATTTGAAGGGGGGTCACGGAAACCTCGTATCCCACGGAGATGGAATCCAGGGACCGGCGGCTCCACTCGTCCGGCGGATGAACCACTCCGGCCGCTTCCGACGGTAGTTCGATCCCCGTCCGTCGGCCGAAGCCGAAGTCCTTGACGGTTTTGTAAAGCAATTCGGCGCCGACGCGACGGCCGATCTGGATGGTTCCGATGTTGGAGGATTCGGCGATGATTCTGGAGAACGAGAGGACGCCGTAGGGTTTGTGGTCGCGGATCGGGCCGCCGGCCACGTCGATCGCCTCGGCCCGGCAGTCGAAGGTTTCGTAAGTCGCCACTCTGCGGTTTTCCAAAGCGGCCGCGGCCGTGACGATTTTAAACGTGGAGCCCGGGTCGATCCGCCGGCTGTAGGCCCAGTCCATGCGGGCGACCAGGTCGGCCTTGCCGTATTGGTTCGGATCATAAGACGGCGCGCTGGCCATGGCCAGGATCTCGCCGGTCGACGGGTCGGAAACGATCACGGCGCCCCAGG
Organism: uncultured Eubacteriales bacterium; assembly: GCA_964430165.1. Taxonomy (GTDB): domain Bacteria; phylum Acidobacteriota; class Aminicenantia; order Aminicenantales; family UBA4085; genus JAAZPG01. The sequence goes on along the minus strand of CAYSGA010000119.1, from coordinate 2,612 downwards.
CGGCCTTGTTTTCGGCGACGGATTTTTCTATTTCGCGCTGGGCGATGTATTGGATCACGGCGTCGATCGTCAGTTCGATATCTCGGCCGCGTTCCGGGGCGGCGGTTTGCTCGCTGCGGTACGGGCGCCTGTACGTATCCCGGTAAATGATCCGTTCGCCCGGCTTTCCCCGCAGCGTTTCGTTGAAGAGGATTTCCACTCCGGCCTGTCCGTCGTTGTCGATGTTCACGCCGCCGAGGACGTGGGCCGCCAGCGAGCCTTGGGGATAGATCCGCCGCGGTTCCTCCTGGGTGTAGACCCCGGGGAGATGCAGATCGTCCACTCGGGCCGCGGTCTTGAGGTCGATTTTGCGTTTGACCCAGATGAACGGCTTTTTCTGTTCGACGGCCGCCCGGATCGAGGCGACCTTATTTTCATCCAGGTCGAGGAGCGGGGCGAGTTTTGCGACCGGGGCCATCCTCGCTTCCAGGGAGTCCTTTTGCGAGGGCAAGTATTGCAAGTACACGGACCGCAGGGAGACCGTCTGAGCCAGAATCGTCCCCCGGCGGTCGCGGATCGTTCCCCGGTCCGGAAAAATTTTCTGCTTGGCCAGGTTCTGAAAGGCGATTTGGTCCTTGGCCCGGTCGTGGTAAAAGATCTGAAGGTGGACGAGACGGACGACGATGCCGGACGCCCAGAGGATCATCGCGGCAAGAACGATGCGGGTCCGGATCCGGGCGGTCCTGCGGGCGCTCTCTTCGCCGGGGGGAATGGCCGGGCCGTTCATTCGGGATCCTCGTAGATGATCTGGTCGTCCCGGGGGTCGGTCAGGCCGAGTTCGTTCCGGGCCGTCCGCTCCACGCGCTCGAGCGATAGAAGGGACGCCTTTTCGGCTTGGAGCCGGAGGACCTCCTCCTCCATGGCTTTTTTCTCGTTTTCCGCGTCGTTGGCCTCGTACCCCAGGCTGACCGTTTCGGCGATCTGCCAGAGATAAAAAGACAGGATGAAGATCACGACCAGGGTCGTCCCCGCGGTGAAAATGACCTGTCGGCGGGTGAATTTCTTATGCACCATGGGATTGTTTCCGGACGGCGCGGAGTTTGGCCGAACGGGACCGGGAGTTGCGGGAGATTTCCTCGTCCGTGGGGATGAGGGGATGTTTCGTCAGCAGTTCGACGGCGGCCGGACCCTGTCCGCCGTCTTGTTCGGGCCGGGCGGCCCGGATGAAGGTGTGTTTGACGATGCGGTCCTCGAGCGAATGGAAGGCGATGACGGCCAGCCGCCCGTCGGCGGGGAGGCGGCCGATGACGGACTCGAGGAATTCCTCCAGGCCGGCGAGTTCCTCGTTGACTTCGATCCGCAGGGCCTGGAACACCTTGGCCGCCGGGTGGATTTTCCCTTTCTGGGGAACCCACCGGCAGACCTCCTCCACGATCGCCCGAAGCTGGATCGTGCTTTCGATTTTCGTCATCCGCCGCCGGGAGGCGATTGTCCGGGCCAGCTTTGCGGCCGGGCGGAGCTCGCCGTAGTTGCGGAAAATTTCGGCCAGCTTGGGTTCGGGGTATTTGTCGAGAATGCGGGCGGCGTCGAGATGCTGCCGCCGGTCCATCCGCATGTCCAGGGGGCCGTCCAGGGAGTGACTGAACCCGCGCGACGGGTCGTCGAGCTGGAAGGACGACATTCCGAGGTCGAGCAGGACGCCCCGGACGCCCGGCCAATCGATGTCGACTTCCAGGATCCGGCGGAAATCCGCCTGGTAAAGTTCGATTCTGTTTTCGTAAGGGCTGAGCCGTCTTTGGGCTTCGGCGAGAGCGGCCTCGTCCTTGTCGAATCCGACCAGGCGGGCCTGGGGATTACGTTTCAGGATTTCGCGGGAGTGACCGGCCAGCCCGAGGGTCCCGTCCACGTAGAGACCGGGACGGGCCGCGCCCAATAGGGTCAGGGTTTCTTCGAGCAGAACCGGGATATGATCACGCCCGATCATGGCCCTTTCCTGCCCGTCATGATCTCGGCGATCTTCTTGAAGTCGTCGCGGGTCAGCGGCTTCTTCTGAAGCTTTTCGTCGAGCCGCCGAGTGTCCCAGACCTCAAGGTGATTGTTGAGGCCGATGACGACAACCTCGGCGTCGAGGCCGGCTAGGGCGCGAAGGTCGGGGCTGATCAGAACCCGGCCCTTGGCATCCAGTTCGCACTGGACGCCGAAGGTGTTGGCCCGGCGCATGTAGTCTTCGACGTCGGGGTCCAGGTAGAGATTGCCGCTTTCTGTCGTGCCGGTCATGGCCAGCCAAACGGGCAGGGGGAAAATTTTGATGGTGGAGTTCTCGAGCGAAGTGACGAAAAAGTCCAGTCCGTATCGTTCCTCGAGCGCGGTCCGGAATTTTTCGGGCACCTTCAACCGCCCGCTTTTGTCGAGCCTGGCGCGGTAACTCCCGATCAGTAAGTTTCCCATTTTGTCCCGTTTTGTCCCATTTATGCGTAAAATATAGTGGAATCAGAGGTATTTGTCAAGAAAAATTAGCATTCAGAGGGAATATTTTTTTGATCGATCGTCGCGCTTAACTGGTTGAAAATAAATAATATAAAGATAAATCCGGATGAAGTCGAGAAATCATAGGGATTTCTCTCTCATTTTTT
>CAYSGA010000118.1:0-6367 GCA_964430165.1 uncultured Eubacteriales bacterium | reverse complement strand
GTTTTGCGCACGCCCTTTTCGTCGAAAAGAATTCCCTTGGCCGGATTGAAAACCCGGGTCGTTTCGTTGACCAGTTGGAAGAGGTCCTTGTCCGTCGTGACGATCACCGTTTCGAACCCAGCCGCGGCCGCCCGAATCGCCAGACAACCGAGGACGTCGTCGGCCTCGTAGCGGGCGTTCTCGAGCAACGGGATCCGGTAAGCCCGGAGGACTTCCTTTAATTTGGGGATCTGGACGGCCAAATCATCGGGCATGGGCTTGCGGTGGGCCTTGTAGTCCGGATAGACCTCCCGGCGCATTTTCTCTCCGGGCGCGTCAAAAACGATTCCCAGATGCCCGGGGGCGGCTTCGTCCATGAGCTTGCGCAGGGCGATGAGGAATCCGTAAATCGCGTTGGTCGGAAACCCGCCGGTCGTCGAAAGCCGGTGGACGGCGTAATAAGACCGGTAAAGCAGGGAATTCCCGTCGATGAGATAGATGGTTTTCCCTGGCATCGTCAGGATTTGAGGAGAGGAGCGTCGAGACGGCCCTCGGCGACGTCGTCGAGGACAGCCTGATGCTGGTCGCGAATGAGGCGTTTCAACCGGTCTTCGCGTTCGGGGTCGTCCGGCAAAGTCGTGTCGGGGGATTTTCGGGAATGGACGAGCTTGCCGCGCCGGTAAATCAGTGTTTCGATGAAATGGGCGCGGGGACCGCCCTCCTGGGTCTGGACCAGGAAGGAGACTCCGGAATAAAGAATGGTCGTTGATATTCCGTTCATGGGACAGTTCTATAAATAATCCGTTTCCCGGGATTAATCAAGAAGAAAATCACCCGGAAAACGTGCCGGAACCGTCCCGAAGCGTTCCGGCGGCCGGGCCGCCGCTTCGGCAAGGTCCGGGGAGGCCCCGGCCCGTCCCGCCCCCGCGACCTTCGGTTGACAAAGGGAAGTCACATGGTATAATGAGCGGGCCTTTAGCGGACGTAACCCATGATTATTGATATAGATAAGTTGCCGAAAGACGGCCTGGAGCTCCGCCGGAAATTCGATTTTCCGAGTCTGGACCTGGTTGAGGAAGACGCCGTCTTCCTTCAACCCGTCCAAGCCGAAATCTCGATCAAGCGGATAGAGGAAGAGGTCTGGATCAAGGGCCGGGTGAAAACCGTCCTGAGTTTCATCTGCGGACGGTGTCTCACGCCCTTCGAGTTTCCGGTCGATTCCCGCTTCGATTTGGTTTTTCTGCCCGAGGAAAGGCAGGAGTTGAAGGAGGAATTCGACGATCAAGACGCCGACCGGCTTTTTTACCGGAGCCGGCGGATCGATATCCGGGAGGTGATCCTCGAACAATTGAACCTGACGTTTCCGGCCCGGCCGTTGTGTTCTTCCGGCTGCGAGGGCTTGTGCGCCGTGTGCGGGAAGATCCGGCGCGAGGGGGCTTGCGGCTGCCAGGTCAAAGAAACGGACGCCCGTCTCGAACCGCTCAAAATTCTTAGGAAAGACAAGAGAAAATAAATGCCGAATCCCAAACGCAGGCACTCCCATGCCCGTAAAGGCCGTCGTCGGGGCCACGACTTCATGACCGTCCCGTCGTTTGCCGTCTGTCCCCATTGCGGAACGCCCAAACTCCCTCACAAAGCCTGCCCGGAATGCGGGTATTACCGCGGCCGCCCGGTGGTCAAGGCCGTCGAAAAATAGCGCTGGATTTTTTTGGGATGAAAATTGCCGTCGACGCGATGGGGGGCGATTGTGGCCTCCGGGTCACGGTCCCGGGAGCGGTCCAGGCGGCCCGGGAAAACGACGTGGATGTCGTTTTCGTCGGCCTCGAGGACCGGATTCGGGAGGAAATCCTCCGTCTCGGCGGCGAGACGTCCCGTTTCTCCATCGTCGACGCCCCCGAGGCCGTCGCGATGGGAGACGGCGTGTTCGCCCTCCGGCGGAAGAAGAGTTCCTCCATCCGCATCGGGGTCCAGCTCGTCAAGGACGGGCGGGCCGACGCGTTCGTTTCCATGGGCAACACGGCCGCCGTGGTCTTTCTGGCCCGCCAGATCCTCGGCTCGCTCCAGGGCGTCAACAAGCCCGCCCTTTCGCTTCTCGTCCCCACCTTGAAAGGCCTCACCCTCCTTCTCGACGTCGGGGCCAACGCTAATTGCCAGCCCGAGGACCTCGCCCAGTTCGCCATCATGGGCAAGGTCTTCATGGAGCAGGTGATGGGCCGCCCGAATCCCTCGATCGCCCTAATGAGCATCGGCGAGGAGGAAGGCAAGGGCAACGAGTTGACCCAGCAGGCGTTCGACCGCCTTTCCTCCGCATCCCTGAATTTCATCGGCAACGTCGAAGGCAAGGACCTCTATGCCGGAAAAGCCGACGTGATCGTCAGCGACGGGTTCACCGGCAACGTGGCCTTGAAAGTCAGCGAGGGCGTCGTCGAGACGCTCTTTCACATGGCCCGGCGCGAAATCACGAAGAATTTCTTCGCCAAAATCGGCCTGCTGCTCATGAAAGGCCATCTCAAGCGGATTTATAAAAGAGTGGATTACAGCGAATACGGCGGGGCTCAGCTTTTGGGCCTGAACGGGGTTTGCATCGTCGGCCACGGCCGGAGCAACTCCAACGCCGTAAAGAACGCCGTGCGGCTGGCCCGGGACTTCGTCGTCAAGCGGGTCCAGGACAAAATCCGGGAGGAACTCGGACGGTCGGTCGCGCCGGGGGAGGCCAAAGCCTGATGATTTTCAAGGAAAAGGTCACGGTCGTCACGGGCGCCTCGCAGGGGATCGGGGAAACGATCGCCCGGGAATTCGCCGCCGAGGGAGCCTCCGTCGTCCTCGTCGACATCCAGAAGGAAAAGCTGGACACCGTCGCCGCCTCCATCGCGGCCGCCGGCGGCCGGGCGGTCGTCCTCGCGGCCGACGTCTCCAATTTCGGCCAGGCCGCGGCTGCGGCCGAGAAGGTCGTCCGGGAATTCGGAAAAATAGACCATTTAATCAACAACGCCGGCATCACCCGCGACAACCTCCTCCTGCGGATGAAGGAGGAGGAATGGGACGCGGTCATCGCCGTCAATCTCAAGGGCATTTTCAACTTCTCCAAGGCGGTCGTCCGGGGCATGCTTTCGGCCCGGTCCGGCCGGATCGTCAACCTGTCCTCAATCGCTGGGGCGATGGGCAACGCCGGGCAGACCAATTATTCCGCCTCCAAAGCGGGGGTTCTTGGTTTCACCAAGGCGCTCGCCCGGGAGGTCGGTTCGCGCGGGATCACGGTCAACGCCGTCGCTCCCGGCTACATTTCTACGCCGATGACCGCAAACCTGCCGGAAGCCGTCAAGCAATCATTTCTCGCCATCATCCCTCTTCAACGGTTCGGCGAAACCGTGGACGTGGCCAAAGCGGTCCGTTTTTTATGTTCCGACGACGCGGCCTACATCACCGGACAGGTGATTCACGTCAACGGCGGCCTTTATATGTAACGATCCAAATTTTCACAGGAGGTCCATCATGGACAGAGACGAATTGTTGAAAAAGATGAAGAAGATCGTGGCCGACAAGCTGAGTATCAGCGAGGACCAGGTCATGGAGAGCGCTTCCTTCATCGAGGATTTGGGCGCGGATTCCCTGGACACCGTGGAACTCGTGATGGCCCTGGAAGACGAATTCAGTCTGGACATCCCCGACGAGGAAGCCGAAAAGCTGACGACGGTCGGCAAGGCCATGGAATATATCGTCGGTCATGCCAAATAGCCGGGAACATCAAAACCATCGCCATAATCTGAGACGAGTCGTCATCACGGGGGTGGGCCTGGTGACGCCCCTGGGCACGGGTCTCTCCGACACCTGGGCCGCCATGATTTCGGGACGGAGCGGGATCGGACCGATCACCAGGTTCGACGCCTCCCGCCATGCGTCGCGGATCGCGGGCGAGGTCAAGGGGTTCGATCCCTTGAGGTTCATCGACCGGAAAGAGATCCGGAAGATGGATCCGTTCATCCAGTACGCAATCGGCGCGGCCCAGCTGGCCGTCGAGGATGCGGGGATCTCTCCGGATCTTCTGGCCGGGGACCGGTGCGGGGTCTATGTCGGTTCCGGGATCGGCGGCATCGGGACGATCGAAGAGTATCACAAGATCCTCCTGGAGAAGGGGCCCGACCGGATTTCGCCCTTTTTTCTCATCGCCACGATCATCAACGAGGCGAGCGGCCAGATTTCGATCCGGTTCAAGTCCAAAGGGCCGAATTCGGCCACCGTCACGGCCTGTGCCTCCGGCGCCCACGCCATCGGCGATGCCTTCCGGCTTATCCAGCGCGGTTCGGCCGACCGGATGATCGCCGGCGGGGCCGAGGCCCCGATCACGCCCCTGGGCGTGGCCGGATTCTGCGCGATGAAGGCGCTGTCGGAGCGAAACGACGATCCGGCGAGGGCTTCGCGGCCGTTCGACAAAAACCGGGACGGATTTGTCGTCGGCGAGGGCGCGGGCATTTGTCTGCTCGAGGAACTCGGCGGAGCGATACGCCGCGGAGCCCGGATCTACGCCGAAATCGTCGGCTACGGAATGACGGGCGACGCGTTTCACGCCGCCGCCCCGGCCGAGGACGGCGACGGGGCCGTGCGGGCCATGCAGGTCGCCCTGGACGATGCCGGCGTCCCTCCGTCCGAGGTTCAGTACATCAACGCCCACGGCACATCCACCCCGCTCAACGACAAAATCGAAACGGCCGCGATCAAGAAGGTCTTCGGGCCGCAGGCGGCCCGGCTGGCCGTCAGCTCGACCAAGTCCATGACCGGCCATGCCCTCGGCGCGGCCGGCGGAATCGAGACGGCCGTTACCGCCGTTTCGATCAAGAATCAAATGATGCCGCCCACGGCGAATTATGAAGTTCCCGACCCGGACTGCGACCTGGATTATGTTCCGAACAAGGCCCGGGCCGCCGAAATCATCCATGCCCTGTCGAATTCCTTCGGATTCGGCGGGACGAACGCCGCGCTTCTCCTCCGCCGGTTCGACGGCTGAGGCGGGAGAAAGGCGCAAACAAAAATCCCGGCTCCTCCCGGGGAAAGGGGAGGAGGGGGGATGACGCAAGGAGACAACGATGAATGTCCTCGTCTTCGTAAAACGGGTGCCCGACACCGAATCCCGGATCCGGATCGATCGGGAGGCGAAATCCGTCGTCGAGGAAGGCCTGAATTTCATCCTCAGCCCCTACGATGAATATGCGCTTGAGGAAGCCCTGCGGCTTCGGGAAGCCAAGGGCGGAAAGGTCGTGGTCGCCTCCCTTGGACCCGAGGAAGCGCAGTCGACCCTGCGCAAAGCCCTGGCCATGGGGGCCGATGAGGCTGTCCTGATCAAGGACGATCGCAAGGAAACCTATGACCCGTTGCGGGTCGCCCGCGTTTTGGCCGCTTTCGCCCGCGCCCGTCAAGCCGACGCCGACCTGATTCTCTTCGGCCGGATGTCGGTCGGTTCCGACAACGCCGCCGTGCCTTCGATGGTCGCCGAGATTCTGGGCCTCCCCCAGGCCAACGTCGTCACGAAGCTTGAAATCGACGGAGCGACGGTCTCGGCCCAGCGGGAGATCGAGGGCGCCCTGGAAAAGGTCTCCTTCAGCCTCCCGGCCGTCGTTTCCGCTCAAAAAGGATTGAACGAGCCCCGGTACGAGACGCTCAAGGGGATCATGGCCGCCAAGAAAAAAACGATTCCCATCCTGACGTTGTCCGAGCTCGGCCTGCCCGGGGAAGCGTCGGTTCCGCGGGTGGAGGTCTTGAATATCGAACTCCCGGCGGCCAAGCCGGCCGGAAAAATTTTGGCCGGAACGCCGGAAGAGGCGGCCCGGGAACTCCTGAGGCTGCTTCGGACCGAGGCCAAGGCGTTTTGAGGAGAAGGATGATGATTCTCAGCTATATTGAAGTCCGCGACGGCAAAGTCAAGAAGAGTTCCCTGGAGACGCTCTCTGAAGCCGTCCGCAAAGCCCGCGAGCTGGGTGTCCCGGCCGCGGCCGTCGCCGTCGGAAATGAATCCAAGGTGATCGAGGCTGCCGTCGACGGCTACGGGGCCGCTAAAGCTTATGTTCTCGAAAGCCCCGAGCTTCAGGCGTATTCGAGCCAGGGATACGCCCTGGTCCTGGAAGCGCTCGTCCGCGAAACGAATCCCTTGGCCGTGTTTTTTCCGGCCACGGCGATGGGCCGCGACCTGGCCCCGCGGCTGGCTGCTCGGCTGGGCGTTTCCCCGGCCTCCGATTGCACGGCGGTATCTGTTTCGGCCGGTCGGCCGATCTTCACCCGTCCGATCTTCGCTGGAAAAGCGCTTTTGACCGTGGCCCTTCCCGACTCACCCGCGATCGCAACCCTCCGGCCCAACGTTTTTCCGCTCGGGCCGGGAAACGGGTCCGGGCCGGAGGTC
>CAYSGA010000117.1:0-6405 GCA_964430165.1 uncultured Eubacteriales bacterium | reverse complement strand
GACCCCTGCGGGAATCGGCCCGATGGTCCCCGGCGACGAGGTCGACGTCGAGATAGAGGGGATCGGAAAGCTTTCCAACCGGGTCCTCCGGATTCACGACCAGGCCTGAAACGCCCCAAGGGAGCCGCCCTTGGAGGTTTTTCTCGAGGCGGCCTCGGCCGTTTTCCTTTTTCCTTATAAACATGGTATATTTTGCGTTGGAGTGGTTTGGGCCGACGCAGATGAAATTAGGCCGAAAACTGAAATCTTTGATCATCCTGCTTGCCCTGGCCGGGGGGCTTGCGGGGGGGGGCGTCGTTGTCCGGAACATCCTCCTCTCCCAGATCCGCAAGCAGATCGACCCCGTGATGCGTTACGACCGCCTCCGGCTGACCATCCTCCCGCCCTCGGCCGTCCTCGAAAACGTCCATTCCCTCAAATCGGACCCGTTTTTTTCCATCGATAAAATCGTCCTCCAGGTTCCGCTCCGGTCGATTCTCCGCAACAACCGTTCCTTCAACGTCTTTATCCGGGGCCTGACCGCCCGGATTTACGAAAAACCGGGGCGGGAGGCCAACCCCTTCTCTCTCAGTCTCCGTCTTCCCTTTTTCGTGGAAAACGGAATCCTTCTGGACGGGGAGGTCAGTTATTGGGGGAAAAACGTCAGTGTGCTTGCCCGGAACGTCAAGGCTTATTTTCGTCAATCCAAGGACGCCTTCGTTCTCCGGGCCGAATCGGCGGCCCATTCCATTCATTTTCCGACGATCGTTCATCCCTTGGAAGGAAATTCGGAAATCATCATCGAGGCGCGCGGCAACGACCTGTTTCTCCGGCGGTTGAAGATTCAACATCCGGACCTGCTCATCAAGGCCCGGGGGACCTTGACCAATCCTCAGAATCCGTCCCTCGACATTCAGACGACGATCCGCGGCCCCGTCAGCCTCATCGCTGACGCCTTCGAGCTGCCGTTCGTCTGGACGGGATCGGCCGCCGGGACGGGCCGGTTCATCCGCAACGACGCGGGACAGTCCCGTTTCACCGCGGACTTCGAAAGCCGGGACATGACCTTCACCGGCGACCCTCTGGGGCGGGTCGTCGGCAATCTGTCGATCGCCGGCGGCGCCGGAAAACTCGATCTCGCGGTTTCCAAGCCCGGGTCCACGGTCGAATACCTGGACCTTCAGTTCGGCCGACAAAAACTCGACGGCCGGGTCCGCGGCTTACACGTCGACCCCCTGATCAAGCAGATCAGAATTCCGTGGCCGGTCCGTTCTCCGGTGTGGGGTGCGTTCACCCTCGACCCGAAATCGCTCGAGGTCCAGGGGGAATTCCGGGACGACCTCCTTCCCGAGCAGGACGGGAAGTTTCCGTTTCGGGGGCCGTTCCACCTGCATTGGGACCGTCACCAGGAGATCACGTTCTTTTCGGAAAGAATCGAATCGAATTTCGGGGCGTTGAGCGTCGACGGAAGCCTGGACATCGGCCGCGAGGTCCGCGTCGAGCTCCGCGGCGAGGCTACCGACATTTCGCGCGGCCGGGAGTTCACTTCCCTGGCTCTGCGTTTGCCCCTCACCTTTCCCGAAATCCGCGGCCGGGGAAAGGCCATCATCAAGATTCTCGGGGCCTGGCGCGCGCCGGAAGTGAAAATCGATTTCGCCCTCGCCCCGGGCGGGTTCGGCCGGTTCAACGCCGCCGAAGGCGCGGGGCTCGTGGAAATCGCCCGGGGAGAAACTTCGGGAATCGTCCGGGTCCGGGATCCTGAGCTCAACGGGCTTCTCCGTTTCAATTCCCGCAAGGGCTACTGGACCTGCCGGGTCGAGGAGGGCGAAGGCGCCCTCGAAAAAATCTTTCCCGCCCTAACCCTGAGCCTGCCGTTCAAAGGCCGGGTTTCGGGCGCCCTCGAATTCCATGACGACGGGACCGGCATCGCCGCCGAAGGAGATTTCACCTCGGCCCGGGCCGAAGTCTACGGCCAGACGGTCGAAAACGTGACGGGCCATTTCGGCTGGTCGACGGCTGATTTCCGCCTGGACCTCGTCAACCTCTGGGGAACGTTCCTTGGCGGGACGGTCACGGGCTCGGCGGCCGTGGGGTTCCACAGCCGCGACTTCGAAATCGACGCCGCGCTCCGGGACCTGGACATCTCCCGGAAGGTCCCCGGACTGGACGGTCTTCTGAGTTTTGATTTGAAAGGCCGGGGGAATTTCGACCGCGATGCGGCCTCAGGGTCTTTTATGATCAAGGAGTTGGGGTTAGGTCCGGTGAAAAAGACCGAAGCGTCGGGCACGGTCGAGATGAGCCTGCGCGACAAGGTGCTCGGTCTTCGCCTCAAGGGGCTGCTGGATCCCGGCCGGAACACGATCGACGTTACCTTCAGGTATCCGGAAGCGGACGGGACATATTTCGCCGGCGCGTCCGGTTCGATTTTCAATTTCGACCTGTTCCTGCCATGGACGGGGGCCAAGGGCGAAATCCGGTACCTGGCGGAAGTCCGCGGCGGAAAATCGTCGCCGGCGCGATGGAACGGAGTCCTCGACTTTAAGGGCCCGGTCTTTCCCTTTCCCAAGTTCGCCCATGCCCTGACCGATTATTCCGGTCTGGTCCGGATCGACAACAACGTTGCGACCGTCCGTTCCCTGCGTGGAAAGGTCGGCGGCGGCGACGTCTTCGGCTCGGGCGAGGTCCGGTTCGGGGCCGGCGGGATTGAGCTCATAGACCTGCGGGCCGACGGACGGGACATGACCCTGTCCGTTTTCGAGCGGACCCGGGGCGTCGGTGACGGGTCGTTCCGTTTTTTGAAAAACGCCCGGGAATTTCTTCTCTCGGGGGACCTCGCGGTCAGGCAACTTCTCTGGCGTCGGGAGGTCAACGAAAAGTTTGTTTTTTCGGCGTCGCCCTATCCGGAAATCCAGAAAGGCCCGGGGCTTTTCGACGACCTGGCCCTGGATATCCGGTTTCACGCGGACGAGGGCGCCGTTCTCGACAACACCCTCGGGAGGATCGAAGGCCGGTTCGACCTGACCCTCAGCGGCACGGTCGCCTCGCCGTTTGTCCTGGGGGACCTGGAAGGATTGAAGGGCGAGGTCCGTTTTCAGGACCGGACCTTCCGGGTGCTTCGGGCCCGGTTGAGTTTCTTCAACCCGACGACGAACGATCCCTACGTCGATTTCCTCGGGGAAACCTACTTGAAGGATTACCGGGTGACGCTCTCGGTCGCCGGATTGTTGAAGAGCCTCCGGCCGGAATTCACCTCCTCGCCGCCGCTTCCGTCGGAGGACGTCCTGGCCCTGTTGTCCATGGGTGAATCCTTCAAGCGGACGTATTCGTATGACGCTTCGACCCAGGTCGGCACGGGTTCGCTGTTGTCCTTTCAACTCGTCGACCCGGCTACCCGGCGGGCCGAGCAATGGTTCCGCCTGGACCGCTTCCGGATCGATCCGTTCGTTTTAGGCTCCTCGACCGAAATGACCGCCCGGCTGACCGTGGGCAAGAAGATTTCGCGCAACATCATGTTCCTGTATTCGACGAACCTCACGTCCCAGCGCGAGGAAATCATCCGGCTGGAATGGGAATTCCTGGAAAGTTTTTCGCTCGTCGGGATGCGCGACGAGCGGGGACGGTTGAGCCTCGATGCCAAGGTCCGGAAGAGATTTTAAAGCGGGCCTCGCCTTTCTCCTGGCCCTGGCGGCCGCGGGGACCGGGCCGGCGTTCGCCGGGGCGGCGGAGGCCCGGATCGCCGCTGTGACCGTCCGGGTCGAGGGCGAGGACGTCCGGCCCGATCTCCGCAGCATCGTCCCGATCTCCGACGGCGATCCGTATCTTCCCATCCGGGTCGACGCCGCGGTCAAGCAAATTTACGAGACCGGCTTATTCGCCGACGTCGAGGTCCGGGCGACGGGCGACCTCGACGTCCGGTTGGCCTTCATCTTGAAGCGGAAGCTGTTCACCCGGTCGATTTCATTTTCGGGCGGAGCGCCGGTCTCCCGGAAAACTCTCCTGGCCGGGCTCTACGCCGTCCGGCCCGACACGGAATATTCCGAGCCGCGCCTGCGGCGGGCGGAAAACGAATTGCGGGGAATACTCCGTCGGGAGGGTTTTTTCGACGCCGGGATTTCCGGCCGGGCGCGGCCGGACCCGGCCCGGCCGTTCGTCGACCTCGATTTCGAAATCGCCGCCGGGCTCCGGTTCACGGTCCGGAGCGTCGATTTTCGCGGGGGGTTGGACAGCGTTCAGGCCGAAGTGATGAAAGCGCTGGCGACGCGTCCGGGGCGTCCCTATCGACCGGGAATTTTGGAATCCGACCTGGAACTGGTTAAATCCGCCTACCGCGCCTCCGGATATCCCCGGACCGAAGTTGCGGTCCAAAACCGCCATTTCCGGGCGGCCGATGCGACCGTGGGACTCGTCCTCCGGGTCGTCCCCCAGGAACGCATCCTTATCGCGATCCGGGGGGCCGACGTCCCCGAGTCCCTTGTCCGGCCGCTTTGGGAAGAACGCATTTTCGAGGACTGGGGGCTGCAACAGGCCGACGCGGCCATCCTGACCTATCTCCGGAAAAAGGGCTTCACCTTCGCCGCCGTCCGTTCGTCCATTGAGCGAAGCCCCGGCGAGCTGCGCATCAATCATCGGATCGACCCCGGTCCGAAAATCCGGATCACGAGCGTCGCCTTCGAGGGGTTGACCGCCTTTTCCGAAGCGACGGTCCGGCAAAGAATCGGTCTCGCCCCGCGGTTGCCGCTTTTCGGAAGCATTTCGGGAGAACGGTTGTTCTCCATACCCACCGAGTTGGAAGCCCTTTATAAAAGCGAGGGATATCCTGAAACCGGCGTTTCCCTCCAATTCAAGGAGCAGGGAGAAGGATACCAGGCGACGTTCGTGATCGAGGAGGGCCCTGTCCAGACCGTTCGGACGGTCGTCTTTCGAAACGCGGCGATCATTTCCGAGGACGAACTCCGGAAGGAACTTGAAAGCCGCGACGGCGGCGCGTACGAATCCGGCCGCGTTCGCCGCGACGCGGAACGTCTCGAATCCCTTTACGAGAACCGGGGAATCCGCGGGACCGTAATCACCGCCCGGGCCGAAGTCCTGGCCGACGGGCGATTCGATATCGTTTTTGAATTGCAGGAAGGACGGCCGGTTCGGGTGGACAAAATCGTCGTTTCCGGCAATGCCGTAACCCGGCGCGACGTGATCGACCGAGCGCTTCTGTTTCGCGAGGGAGACCCGGCCCGGGCGGACCTGATTTTCGAATCCAAACGCCGGCTCGAAAGACTCGGCGTTTTTGTCGAAGTCAAGATCGAAGAAATTCTCTCCCCCGGCGGCAACGGCGAGATGCTGGTCGTCAGCCTCCGCGAAGGCGCGCGGAACTACGCCGGCGTCGGCGTGGGGCTGGAGACGAAAAACGAGCCGATGACGTTTGAAATCTGGAACAACGTCATCCGCCCCCGGTTTTCGGCCGAGTTCATCCGCACCAATATGCTCGGCCGGGCGGCCCAGCTCAGTCTCATCGGCCAGTTCAGCTTGAAGGAAAAACGGGCCGTCGCGTCCTGGGAATCGCCCGCGTTCTTCGGCCTGCCCTTCCGGTCCTCCGTCAATGTCTGGTTTGAGCGGGAGGAACGGGTAAGTTACGGCTTCGACCGCCGCGGGTTCAGCCTGTCCGGTTTACGGGAGATCGGGGCGGATTGGACGTCCCTGACGACCCTCCGGTTGGCCCAGACGACTCTCTATTTCCTCGAAATCGCCGAATCCGAAATCGACCGCCAGCATTACCCGTATTCAGCCACCTCGATTTCAGAAAGTCTGATCTGGGAAGCCCGGGATGACAGCTTCAACCCCTCCCGCGGCCATTTTTTCAGCGCCGTTGTCGAATGGGCCTACCCCCTGTTCAAGGCCGAGTCGGATTACCTGAAAAGTTTCGTGAAATTCCAGTATTTCCGGCCCGTCGGCGAACGCGTTCTTCTTCTGGGCACGTTCCGGGGTGGGCTGGGCATGGGCCGCATTCCGATTCACGAACGATTTTTCGCCGGCGGGTCCGGCACGTTCCGCGGCGAACGGTTCGACGGGCTCGGCCCGAAGGACGCGGAATCGGGAAAACCCGTCGGCGGCAAGGCCATCGTCCTGTTCAATATCGACGCCCAAATTTCGCCCTTCGGGTCATGGCCCGCGCTTTCCCTGGCCGTGTTTTATGACAAGGGCAACGTCTTTTCCAACCGCAAGGACGTCAGCTTCGCCGCGCTCGAGGACGCCCTCGGTTTCGGCTTCCGTTATAAAACCCCTCTGGGCCCCCTGCGCGTCGATCTCGGTTGGAATCTCGATCCCCCGGAAGGCGGCCGCGGACCGCGGCTGTATGTGACGATCGGCAATGTGTTCTAAAAAAGTCCGTTTTCAGGGAATCGGAGGCGTGGTCCTCGCGGCGGCCGTGTTGGC
>CAYSGA010000116.1:0-6425 GCA_964430165.1 uncultured Eubacteriales bacterium | reverse complement strand
TACTTTTCCGCCTCTTCCTCCAATTCCCGGGTCAGTTTCTCGAGATAATACGAACCGCCCAGCGGATCGATCACGTTGGCTGCCCCGCTTTCGAAAGCGATGATTTGCTGGGTCCGGAGCGCGATTTCCACGGCTTTTTCCGAGGGGAGGGCCAACGCTTCGTCCATGGAATTGGTGTGCAGGCTTTGGCAACCGCCCAGCACTCCGGCCAGGGCTTCCAGGGCCGTCCGAATGATGTTGATTTCCGGTTGCTGCGCGGTCAGGCTGCAACCGGCCGTTTGGACATGAAACCGGCAGAGCCAGGACCGGGGATTCTTCGCCCGGTACTTTTCCTTCATCCGGCGGGCCCAGATCCGCCGGGCCGCGCGCAACTTCGCGATTTCTTCGAAGAAATCAAGGTGGGAGTTGAAGAAAAAGGACAGCCGGGGAGCGAAATCGTCGATATCCAATCCCGCCCGGACGGCGTGCTCCACGTAGGTGAAGCCGTCGGCCAGGGTGAAGGCGAGTTCCTGGACGGCCGTGGATCCGGCCTCGCGGATATGATAGCCGCTGATGGAAATCGTGTTCCATTGAGGGACATGGTCCGCGCAAAACGCCATAAGGTCGGTGATTAGACGGAGGTGGGGTTCCGGGGGGAAGATCCACTCTTTCTGGGCGATGTATTCCTTCAAAATGTCGTTCTGAAGGGTTCCCCGGAGCCGGTGAAAAGGAATCCGTTGATTTTCCGCGCTGGCCAGGAACATGGCGAAGATCCAGGCGGCGGGAGCGTTGATGGTCATGGAAGTCGAAACCTGATCCAGGGGGATATCGCGAAACAGGCGTTCCATGTCGGCGATGGTGTCCACGGCGACTCCCGTTTTGCCGACTTCGCCGACGGCCAGGGCGTGATCGGAATCCAGTCCGTAAAGCGTCGGGTTGTCGAAGGCGACCGATAAGCCCGTTTGTCCCTTTTCGAGTAGAAATTTATATCTTTGGTTCGTCTGAGCGGGGGTTCCCATCCCGGCGAACTGGCGCATGGTCCAAAGCTTCCCCCGGTACATCGTCGGGTGAATCCCCCGCGTGTAGGGATATTCCCCGGGGGCGCCCAGTTCGGCCGCGGCGTCGAACGACGACAAATCTTCCCAATCGTAGAGCGGTTGGAGCCGGCGGCCAGAAATCGACGAAAAATCGGCCTCCCGCGGCTCGGTGTTTGGATTCGATCCTTCTCCCGGTTTATTGTTCGCCGTTTTCACGACCGGATCTCTCCTTCGCGAATTCAAATTTTATCTGAGCGCATGTTTGGCGGATATAGGGATAGGGGGAACGGCGATTCCTGACGAGATCACCGGCGACGGCGCGGATTTCCTCCCCGGCCTTCGTCAGGGCCGAAAACCGCTCCCACAAATTCTGCCGGATGGCTTCCTTGATTTCGTATTCCAGGCGCAGCCGCCGCTTCTCCTGGTACCGTCCGGATTGGACGAGTCCCTGGACCTGTCGTTCCGTTTCGGCGTAAACCTCATCCAATCCCCGGTCCTGAAAGGCCGAGGCCGGAAAAATCGGGGGGGCGGGCTTCGTTTGATCATGCCCGTGGATTTCGAACAAGAAGTTTAAGGAGTCCAACAGGGTCTCCAGGCCCGGCAGGTCTGCTTTATTGACGAGAAAGATATCGCCCACCTCGAAAATCCCGGTCTTGAGCGCCTGGATGATATCCCCGGCGCCGGGTTGGAGGACAAGAATGATCAGGTCGGCGCAGGTCAACACGTCCAGCTCGGCCTGACCGACGCCGACGGTTTCGATGAAGATCCGGTCCATTCCGAACGCGTCGAGAATATCCGCCGCGTGGGGCGTGGCGGGCGAGATCCCGCCGTGACCTTCGCGGGAAGCCAGGGAGCGGATAAAGACGGGCTGATCGCCGCCCAAACCATGCATGCGCACCCGGTCGCCCAGGAAGGCCCCGCCCGTAAAAGGACTGGACGGATCCACGGCCAGCACGCCGACGGAATGGCCGGCCCGGAGAGCCCGGAGGGCCAGGGCGGCCGTGACCGTGCTTTTTCCGACGCCCGGAGGACCGGTGATTCCGATCCGGATCGCCCCTTTCTGGAGGGGGATGAGTCTGTCCCGAATTTCCGGGATCGCCTCCGGGTTATTTTCGGCTTTGGTGATCAGCCGGGCGCAGGCCAGCCGGCTTCCCTTAAAAAAATCATCCCACCATTCCGGCGGGATGACGTGTTCACTCGGCCTTTCGCTCTTCACAAATTTTCTTTCCGGCGCAGATTTGAATCGACGGCGGCATCGAACGGAAAATATATCGCTAAAGAAGGAACGAAGTCAAGAATAGAATCGAATCGGGAGGGAAATAGGGGAGAGTTATCTTACCAATCGTTTCCGGAATTCCTGGGTCAGCCTGGGGACGACGGCAAAAAGGTCGGCCACGAGGCCGTAGGTTGAAATTTTAAAAATGGGAGCGTCGGGGTCTTTGTTGATGGCCACGATAATATCGGAGGTCTTCATTCCGGCCTGATGCTGGACCGAGCCCGAGATGCCGCAGGCGATATAAATCTTGGGACGGACGGTGCGTCCGGTCTGTCCGACCTGATGTTCGTAAGGAATCCAACCCGAGTCGACGGCCGCCCGGGAAGCGCCCACGGCCGCGCCTAGGACCTCCGCGAGATCCCGGAGCAGCTTGAAATTCTCGGCGTTCCCGACCCCTCGTCCTCCCGAAATGATGATCTCCGCATCGGCGAGATTGACGGTCTCGGTTCCTTTGATGAATTCCAGGACCTTCGTCCGGACTTCATCGTCGGTCATCCGAAGGGTTTCACGGATGATCTCCCCTTTTCGGGAATCGTCCCTCGAGGGCAGGGCGAAGACCTTGGACCGGACGGTCGACATCTGGGGACGGTAATGGGGATAATCGAGAATCGTCGCCATGATGTTTCCGCCGAACGCCGGCCGCGTCTGTTTGAGATATTTTGTTTCCGGGTCGATATCCAGACCGGTGCAGTCCGCGGTCAATCCCACCCCGAGAGTCGTGGCCACGGTCCCCGCGAAATCGCGGCCCTGGGTGCTCGCTCCGAAAAGAACGATCTCGGGCTTGTATTTCCTGATGAGATCGACGGCGGCCCGGGCATAAGGATCCGTGCGGTATTGTTTCAACAAGGGGCTTTCCATGACATAGACCTTGTCCGCGCCGTGGGCGACGGCCTCTTGGGCGAACGGACCGACATCGCCCCCGTCCCCGAAAAGCATCCCGCACACTTGACATCCCAGCGCCTCGGCCAGCTTCCGTCCCTCCCCCAAGAGTTCGAAGGAAACGCTCGATACCTTGTCCTGCTCATGCTCGATGAAGACCCAGACATGACGGTAGTCGCCGAGGTCGACGGGAAGGGCTTTTTCCTCCGTTTCGACGGAAATGGCGCCGACCGGGCAGGCCTCGAGACAGGCACGGCAAAAGTTGCAGCTTTCATCGACCCAAGCCGTCCCGTCCTTCATGCTCAGGGAACCGAACGGACAGGAAGGGATGCAGACTTC
This sequence comes from uncultured Eubacteriales bacterium, assembly GCA_964430165.1. GTDB lineage: Bacteria > Acidobacteriota > Aminicenantia > Aminicenantales > UBA4085 > JAAZPG01. Next base: position 2,915 of record CAYSGA010000116.1, on the reverse strand, counting down.
GCATCCCGTGCAGGTATCGGCATCGATGATTAATCTGGCCATTCCGTACTCCTTTCTCTTCTTCAAAAAAGCGACCCGCCCGACCATGGATCCGGCCGGCGGGAAGACGCCTTGCGCGTTGAGATCTTATTTGATGAATTTCGTGTCCAACAGTTTGCCCGCGAGAAGGGGAACCGTTTCGGTCGGGTCCCCCGATAAAATCTCCCCGCCGGCCGCTCTGGCCTCCGGGGAAAAGATCCTCACCACCCAGGTCGGCGATCCTTTCAATCCGATCCGGTTCTCGTCCGCGCCGATATCCTTGGCGGTCAGGACGGGAATCGAAGCCTTGGTGCTCCTTTTCATTCCCATCAGCGAGGGATGCCGGGGCACATTGATATCCTTGACCACCGTCATCAGGACCGGCAGCGAAGACTCGACAACCTCCCTCCCGTTTTCGAGCAATCGTTCGACCACGATTTTCCGCTGACCGGGATCGATCTCCCTAACTTTAGAAACATACGTCAATTGCGGGATTCCCAGGCGAGTCGCCACGCCCGGCCCGACTTGCGCCGTATCCCCGTCGATGGCCTGCTTTCCGCAAATCACTAGATCCGCGCCGCCGATCGTCTGGATCGTCTTGGCCAGGGCGTAAGCCGTGGCCAGGGTGTCCGCCCCCGCAAAAGCCTTATCCGAGATCAGGGTGACCTTATCCGCGCCCACGGCCAGGGCGTTTTTTAATATTTCGACGGCTTGAGGAGGGCCCATGCTGATGACGTGGACTTCTCCGCCATGCTTGTCCTTGAGGCGAAGGGCTTCTTCAAGGGCATACTCGTCGAAGGGATTGGTGATGCCGGCGACCCCTTCTCGAATCAGCGTGTTCGTCTCGGGGTTGATCTTCACCTCCGTGGAATCCGGAACCTGTTTGATGCAGACGACAATTTTCAAGATTTCCTCTTTCTCTCTCTTCCTTTAAAACGGATTTTCATGCTCTTCAGAAACTTGGATACGGGAGAGGCGTTATGTTCAGTGGCTCGAGAAAATACCGTTTATCGCTGTAAATCTCCTTATGACTACGGCGGGGAGTATATGGCTGGCCAAGCGGCGATGTCAATAGCATGAGGACTCAGTTACGCCTTCTTGCGCGATTCTCAAAGATATAGCGTTGTGTTAGCGCATGAGTCGTCCCCCTACATGTAGTAGGGGACAAGGGAAAGGTAGCACCGGTTGAATTTTCCTCTTGACAAAGAGAGGCTTTTCGGGTTAGGGTAGAAGAGGAACACCCCTCAGCCTAACACCCAAGAACCATGTCGAAAATCCTACGCCGGAACCATAAATACTTCTTTATGAGCTTCCTGGTGCTCTTTTTTCTGGCCGGCCGGCCGGTCGAATTCGGCCAGGAAGCGACGTTTTTTCAAGGGTTTCTGATACAGAAACCGGTGATTCGAATCGCCCTCGGCCTCGACCTGGAGGATGCCCTGATCCACGCCTCCTCGGGGATGAAAATCTACCAAGCCGCAGAATCCTACAAGCTTCTGGCCGAAGACGTCTCCGAAGCCAGGGTCAAAGGTCACAAAGAACCGCTCACTGAAAAATTCCTCATCCAGGTCGCTCAGACCCGCCGCCGGGAGGAAGCGGATAAAATCGCTGCCAAGCTCCGCCCCCGGCTCACCCGGTCCGTTTCGGTCTCCGAGGGCAAAGACGAAAAGCTCGAAGGCGTTTACCAGGTCCGGGTGGGAGATTTTCTCACCCGGGGGGAAGCCCTCTCGCTTATCAAGGGAATCGCGGCCCTGGGCTATCCGGAGGCCTGGATCATCCGGCAGGAAGTCACCCGGGGCGCCTCAAAACCCCAATGGGTCATGATCGGCGGTCGATTGGTCAACCTGAACGAGGACTCGGCGCTCTATCTCATTCCTTCCAATCCCCAGAGCTATCTGACCTACAACGGTAATAGTTACCGGGGCATTTTCATTCTCCGGGGAAGCTCGCGCGGCACGCTCCTGATCAACGTCCTCAATTTGGAGGATTACCTGAAGGGCGTCGTTCCGGGCGAGCTGTCGCCGTATCTTTACGGCGAGATCGAAGCCCTGAAAGCCCAGGCGATCGCCGCCCGGACCTACGCCCTGAAGAACCTCGGCCAGTACGGCGATTTGGGTTTCGACCTGTTGGCGACGCCCCAGTCGCAAGTCTACGAGGGGATGAGCATCGAACACCCGCGGAGCACGCGGGCCGTCGAGGAAACGGCCGGCGAGGTGGCCGTGTACGAGGGCAACCTGATCAACGCCCTTTACACCAGCACCTGCGGCGGCGCGACGGAGAACGCCGAATTGGTTTTCGAGGGAAATCCCGTCCCGTATCTCCGGAGCGTTGAATGCGTCATGGAGAACGAACGATCCTTCTCGTTTCAATCCACCCGGCGGCTCCCCGCCTATTTCGAGGATGGGGCGAACGTTTCGGCGAAAATGGCCGTTTTGGCGGCGCTCGGCGTGTTTGAGCCCGGGAACGACGCCGAATGGTTTCGGACGCCGGTTTCGGACGAGGAAGCCGCGGAATGGATTCGAAAAGCGGCGGCCGTGGCCGGGAAAAAGGCGTCCGTAACGGCCGCTCCGGGGCCCCTGACGCCGGCGGCTTACGCCCGCCTGATCCGCGACGCCTTCGGTTGGGGGGAACGGGTCCGGACGCTTGTCGGAAAAAGCGAAGCGGAACACGCGACCAGGGATATCTCCGGCTTATCCGCCGAGGACCGGCCGCTCCTGGCCTACTTTCTAATCTCCGGGATCTATCCTCAATCCCTGGCGTCCGTGGCCGCGACGGCAGTCGAACGGGGGGAGGCCGTCGTCGCTCTAGCCCGCGTTCTGGGACTGTCCCGTGACCACTTCCGCCGGGGATATTTGAAAGCGCTCGAAAACGGCGTCATCCTAGTTTCCGAGAACGACCAG
>CAYSGA010000115.1:0-6445 GCA_964430165.1 uncultured Eubacteriales bacterium | reverse complement strand
AAGAGGTCGACCCGGCCCTGATCAACCAGGATTGGCTGACCGTCCGCTCGACGATGTGGAATTACGCCGGCTTGGTCCGGACGGTCAAGCGCCTGGAGCGGGCCAAGGCCGACCTGGAATACCTGGAGCACCGCATCGACAAGTTCTACCGGGAAGCCATTCTGGACCCCGACATCATCCGCCTGCGGCACGGCCTGCAGGTCGCCCTGATGATCGTCCGGGCTGCCGTCGCCAACCCGGTTTCGGCCGGCGCGCATTACCGGATCGATTGAGCGCCGAATTCTCCGGTTCGGTCTATTCCCATTTCGAAATTCGAACGTTTGTCTCTTTATTCCGCACCTCCCGGTCCGGAATACCCGACCGTAATTGACTTTTCTCCCGATGCGGATAAAATAGGGCGTCTCTTGGATCCTGGATCCGGCACCCTCGCACATAAGATGTGGGGAGGACACGCCCTCGCACCGAAACGGTGGGGAGGACAGGCTCCACCACCGGGAAAAAGCGGAGAGTCCGATGGCCGATGAAAAAGACTACAAAAAAACGTTGAGCCTACCCCAAACGACGTTCGCCATGAAGGCGAAATTGACCGAAATGGAGCCGGCGATGCTCCGGAAATGGGAAGCGGCCGGCCTCTACGACAAGATCATCGCTTCGCGGCAGGGCCGGAAAACGTTCGTCCTTCACGACGGTCCGCCCTACGCCAACGGGCATATCCATCTGGGGACGGCGATGAACAAGATCCTCAAGGATTTCATCGTCAAATCGAAAACGATGAAAGGACATTTGGCGCCCTACGTCCCGGGGTGGGATTGCCACGGCCTGCCGATCGAAATCCACGTCGATAAGCTTCTCGGCGAGAAAAAGAAAAACATGCCGCTGACCGCGTTCCGGGAGGAATGCAAGGCCTACGCCTTGAAGTTCATCGACATTCAACGGGAGGATTTCAAACGACTGGGGGTTTTCGGGGAATGGACCGAGCCCTATCTGACGATGAATCCCTCGTATGAAGCGGAGATCCTCCGTCGCCTTGCGGCTTTTTTCAAGGCGGGAGACGTTTACAAGGGAAAACGGCCGGTCCACTGGTGCCCGACCTGCCGGACGGCCCTGGCCGAAGCCGAAATCGTCTATAAGGACAAAAAGTCCCCGTCGATCTACGTCAAGTTTCCGCTCGTTTCGGACTTGAGCGAGCGGGCCGCCGGCTTGAAAGGGCGGAACGTCTCGGTGATCATCTGGACGACGACTCCCTGGACTCTTCCCGCTAACCTGGCCATCGCTTTTCATCCCGAACATGAATACGCGGTTTTCGAGGCCGGCGCCGACGCCTACCTCGTCGCCAAGCGCCTCGTTCCAGTCGTGGCCGAAGTCCTCGGCTGCGACAATCCGAAAATCCTGGCGACCATCGAGGGAAAAAACCTCGCCGGCCTCAAGGCCCGCCATCCGTTTCTCGACCGGGAGTCCGCCTTCGTCCTGGCTGATTACGTCACCCTCGACGACGGAACCGGATGTGTTCACACCGCCCCCGGCCACGGGTACGAGGATTACCTGACGGGCTTAGCCAACGGCCTCGAGATCTATACCCCGGTCGACGACAAGGGCGAATTCACGGCCGACGTCCCCACGTACGCCGGGATGAACGTTTTCAAGGCGAACGTGACGATCAACGCCGACATGAGGGCCGACGGAACGCTCCTGCATGAAAGCGAGATTTTTCATTCCTACCCGCACTGCTGGCGGTGCAAGAACCCGGTCATCTTCCGGGCCACGGCCCAGTGGTTCATCTCCATGGACCGAAGCGGCCTGCGCCGCCGGGCCCTGGAGGAAATCAAAAAGATCCGCTGGATTCCGGCCTGGGGCGAGGATCGCATCGCCGGGATGGTGGAAAACCGCCCCGATTGGTGCATTTCGCGCCAAAGGTCCTGGGGGGTGCCGATCCCGTCCTTCGTTTGCTCCTCCTGCGGCGAAGTGGTCGCCGGCGAAAAGCTGACCCGGCACGTGGCCGACATCTTTGAAGCCGAGGGTTCAAACGCCTGGTTTTTAAGACGGGCCGCCGAACTATTGCCCCCGGGCACGACGTGCCCGGCCTGCGGCTCGGGCGAATTCGAAAAAGAAAACAACATCCTGGACGTCTGGTTCGAATCGGGCGCCAGTCAAAGCGTTCTGGGAAGGCGGCCCGACCTGCCCTGGCCGGCCGATGTCTACATCGAAGGCCACGACCAGCACCGCGGCTGGTTCAACAGTTCGCTTCTGATCGGCGTCGGCGCCTCGGGCGCCTCGCCTTTCCGGTCCTGCGTCACCCACGGCTTCGTCCTGGACGAGCAGGGGAAGGCGATGTCGAAATCGGCCGGCAATGTCGTCGAACCGCGGGACGTGATCGGTCAAAACGGCGCGGAGATCCTCCGCCTGTGGATCGCGATGCTGAATTTCAAGGAGGATGCGCCCTTCGGCCGGGCCATCGTCCAGCATCTTGTCGAGGCCTACCGGAAGGTCCGCAACACCTGGCGGTTCATGCTCGGAAACCTCCAGGATTTCGACCCGGACCGCGATGCGCTCCGGGCCGAAGAGATGGAGGAGTTCGATCTCTGGGCTCTCGAACGAAACGCCGAGGTCGGCCGCCGGATGCTCCAGGCTTACGACGACTACGAATTTCATTCCGTCTTCCATGCCGCCTACAATTTTTTCACCGTCGACCTGAGCGCGTTTTATCTCGACGTCCTCAAGGACCGGCTCTATTGCTCGGGGAAAAACGCCCGGATCCGGCGGTCGGCCCAGACGGCCCTGTTCCGGATCCTGCGGGATTCCCTCCGCCTCCTGGCGCCGCTCCTGCCGTTCACCACCGACGAGGCCTGGGACGTGCTGCCCGCGTTCGGAGGCAAGGAGGAATCCGTCCATTTGGCGTATTTCCCGGATTTCTCCGAAACATGGTTGTCGGAGGCGACCCATAAAAAATGGGACGACCTTATCATCCTGCGCGAAAAAATCCTCAAGGAACTGGAAAAGGCCCGGGAATCCAAGCTCATCGGCAACGCCCTCGAGGGAAGAGTGATCCTGCGCGCGCCCGAACCGTCGGCCGGAATGGTCACCTCCGGGCGGGAGCTTCTGGCCGCCCTTTGCCTCGTTTCCTCCGTCCGCGTTGAGCGGTCCGACGGGAAGGAAGCCGAAGTCCGGGTCGAAAAAGCGGAGGGCCTGAAATGCTGCCGCTGCTGGAATTTTTCGACGTCCGTGGGAACGTCCTCCGCCCACCCCGACCTGTGCCGGCGATGCGAGGACGTCCTGGCCGGGTCGTGAGGGCGCGATGAAACGACACGGACTTCATGCCGCTCTGTCCGCCTCGATCATTCTCCTAGATCAATTGACGAAAGCGCTGATCGTCAAAACAGTCCCGTTTTACGGCTCGGTCGGGGTCATCCCGGGATTCCTCGACCTGACCCACATCCATAACAAAGGGGCCATTCTCGGAATCTTCAACCGCTCGGAACAACCGTGGACGACGGTCCTCCTGTTGCTTTTAAACGCGGCCGCCCTCGGCCTGATCATCTTTTATTTTACGAAAACCACGGAAAAGGAACGGGTTTCCCGTCTTGCCCTGGCCATGATCGTGGGAGGGGCCCTGGGAAACGTCGTCGACCGGATCGGCCGGGGCCATGTCGTCGATTTCGTCGACATGCACATCGGGAAATTCCACTGGCCGACGTACAACGTGGCCGATGCCTCCATCACGATCGGGGCCGTCCTGTTGATCGCGAGCGTCATTTTCAGGAGGTCGCATGCATCCGATCCTGTTTAAAATCGGTCCGCTGACGATTCATTCGTACGGATTTCTCATGGCCCTCGGCGTGGCTTGCGGTATTTGGTTCCTCTACCGTCAGGCCCGACGCCAGGGGTTGGACGCGGCCCGTCTGATCGACGCCGCTTTTTACATCATGATCGTCGCGCTGGTCGGGGCGAAACTCATCCTGCTCATCGGCAACTTTTCCTACTACCTGGCCAACCCGAAGGAACTCCTCTGGATCGCCCGTTCGGGCGGCGTGTTCCAGGGAGGACTGGCCTTCGGCGTCTTGTTCGCCCTGTGGTATTTCCGGAAACACAGGCTGCCGACCTGGAAAATCGCCGATATCGCGGCCCCGGCCCTGGCCCTCGGCCACGGCTTCGGACGCATCGGATGTTTTCTGGCCGGTTGCTGTTATGGTCGGACCTGCGCGCTGCCCTGGGCGGCGAATTTTAAGGACGAATACGCCCACTCCTTGACCGGCCTTCCGATCCACCAAGCCCTCCATCCCGTTCAACTCTACGAATCGATCCTGAATTTCTCAAACGCCCTCGTCCTCTATCTTTTCCTCCGCCGAAATAAAACCGACGGCCGGGTCTTTTCGTTCTACGTGATCAACTACGCCGTCATCCGATTTTTTACGGAGTGGTTCCGGGGCGATCATGCCTCCAGCGGCTACCTGTTCGAAGGCCCGTCGGCCTTTTTAAGCCTGTCCGTGGCCCAAGCGTTCTGCCTGGTCGCCTTCGCCGCGGGGTTGATCCTTCTGCGCGTGTTCAAGAAACGTTCGCGTGGATAAAAAAGTCTTTCGCATCACTTCGAATTTCGGGGAAGGCGTCCGGTTGGACGTCTTTCTCTGCCGCCAGGTCCGCGAATTCACCCGGGCGCAATTCCAACGATTCGTCGACAAGAACCAGGTCCGGGTCAACGGCGGATTCAAGAAGTCCGGCTATTCCCTCCGGGCGGGGGACCTGGTCGAAGCCGAAATCGAAATGTCGCCTCCGGCCCCCCTGGAGCCGCAGTTTATCCCGCTCGACGTTCTTTATGCGGACGAGGACCTGGCGGTCATCAACAAGCCGAGCGGCTTGCTGGTCCACCCGGGGGCGGGACGCCGGTTCGGAACCCTGGTCAACGCCCTCCTGTTTCATTTCCCGGAAGTCCGAGGGGTCGGTCCCGAGGATCGCCTCGGGATCGTCCATCGTCTCGACCGCGAGACCTCGGGAGTGATCGTCACGGCCCGCAGCCTGAAGGCCTACCTTGAACTCAAGCGCCAGTTCAAGAACCGGGAAGTGAAAAAAATCTATTTGGCGCTGCTCCGGGGACATTTCCCGGAACGGGAGGGGACTCTCGACTGGCCGATCGGCCGGCACCCTCGGAACGGGCGGAAATTTTCCATCGAAAGCCGCCAACCGAGGGTTGCCATCACGGATTACACCGTCCTGGCCAGATACAAGGCGTTCGACCTCGTCGAAGTCCGGCCGCATACGGGGCGGACGCATCAGATCCGCGTCCACATGGCCGCCGGAGGGCATCCCGTCGCGGGCGACCGTGTCTACGGACCGGAAAAAATCCGCGGGGAGATTCCGCGACTTTTTCTCCATGCCCGGAAAATCGGGTTCCGTCATCCGGAAACGGGCGCTTGGCTCGAATTCGAGGCGCCGTTGCCGGCCGACCTGCAGCAGTTTCTCGATTCCCTGAAAAAAGAAACATAAACACCGCCTCCGGCGGAGGGTTTTCGCCGAAGTCGGAGTCCCGGCTTAATCCACGAGGGCGACGGCTTCGATTTCTATCTTGACGTCCTTGGGAAGGCGGACGACCTGGACGGCCGCCCGGGCCGGCGCCGGGGCCGGGAAAAACCCCGCATATACGCCGTTCATGGCCGCAAAATCGTTCATGTCCTGGAGAAACACGGTGGTTTTGACCACCCGGTCGAGCGAACTTCCAGCCGCCGCCAAAACGGCCGAAACGTTCTTTAAAACCTGACGGGTCTGGACCTCGATTCCGCCCTCGACAATTTGGCCCGTGGCCGGGTCAATAGGAATTTGTCCCGAACAGAAGACGAACGGCGGGGCGATAATGCCCTGGGAATAGGGGCCGATGGCCTGGGGCGCCTGATCGGTTTTCACCTCTTTTTTCATGGTTTTACTCCTTGGAGAAAAGAAAGAAGGCCGGGCGAGGAACGAAAACGCCCCGAGAACGGCCAACGCTTCCCGTCGCTTCACGTGAGTCCCCTCAGGATAATACCCGGATTTTCACCGGGCGGCTCTCGACGTGTTTTCCGTCCAGAACAGCCCGGGCTTTGATGATATATGAACCCGGCCGGAGTTTCCAGGACCAGCTGAACGGAGGGCCGACGATGGACGCCCGGACGCCGTCCACACTCCACTCGACGGTCTTCGGTGACGGGCGGGATTCGACCCGGACCCGAAGGATCAAGGTCTGATACTCGGGCCGGAGGACGGAATCGATTTTGAATACGTCGCCGTCTCCGGGAAAGACAATTTGAAGGGGGTCGAAAGACCGCCCGACCACACGCAAAGCGGCCGGCTCCGAAGCGTTTTGATGCGTGAGCCGGCATTTTGTCCGGGGAACAGACCCGGCGGCAAACAACTCGGCGATCGCCGCCGGACAGGCCGCCGATGGAATTTCGCCCGAGACCGGGCAAATCTCCGCCCGGATCAG
>CAYSGA010000114.1:0-6450 GCA_964430165.1 uncultured Eubacteriales bacterium | reverse complement strand
GGAATCCCGGGAAGATTCATCCGCCGGGAAACAGGCCCTTCATTGACGATCCCGTTTTTAAACAACGTCCGGTCTTCGCAATGGTCGATGACTAGGGCGTCCAAGGTCCGGGCGGCTTTCATTACCCGGCGCATGAGGGCGGCGTCCTGGATGCACCGGCCGTCGTCGGAGAAGGCCACCGCCCCGGCGTCGAGGAGGGCGGCGAAGTCGACCGGCTCCTCGCCCTGTTGACCGCGGGTCAGGGCGGCGATGGGGAAGACATGGACGCCGGCCCCGGCGGCCGCTTTCAGAATCCAGGCCGTCACTTCCGGGGAATCGTTGACCGGGGCGGTGTTGGGCATGGCACAGACCGAGGTGAATCCGCCGCGGGCGGCGGCCCGGGCCCCGGAAAGGATCGTTTCCTTATGCGCCTGGCCCGGTTCCCGGAGATGGACGTGCATGTCGATGAAACCGGGGGCGACGACCAGCCCGGCCGCGTCGATCACTTCCGCCCCGGTGGCTTCAATCCGGCCGCCGACGGCCGCGATTTTGCCTCCGTCCAGGAGAACATCGCCGACGGCGTCCGTCCGGGAGAGCGGATCGATCAGCCGGCCGTTTCTGATGAGGCGTTTCGCGGGACTCGTTTTATCCTCCGGGGATTCGGGACGTCAGCGCTTCCGGTGAAGGGCGATCGGCTCGGTGATCAGGACGTCGTCCCGTTCGTCGATTTCCTTGAGGTCGACCTGGACGATTTCGCGCCGCGATGTAGGCAGGATTTTCCCAACGTAATCCGCCCGGATGGGCAGTTCGCGATGGCCCCGGTCGATCAGGACGAGAAGCTGGATGCTCTTGGGGCGTCCGAGGTCAAACAGGCCTTCCATCGCCGCTCGGATCGTCCGGCCGGTGAACAGGACGTCGTCGGCCAGAATGACGTCTTTCTTTTCGATGCTGAAGGGAATTTTTGATTTCGAGACGGTCGCCCGGGTGGAGGACGCGGCGTAATCGTCCCGGTAGCGGGCGATGTCGATGAGCCCGACGGGAACGTCCACGTTTTCCAATTCCTTGATGAGTCGTGCAATCCGCCTGGCGATGGAGACGCCGCGCGTCGGGATGCCGATGATCACCAGGTTTTTCAGGTCGCGGTTCCGTTCGAGAATTTCCGTGGCCATGCGGTAAAGAATCCGCTTGATTTTGGCGGCGTCCATGACGCCGGCTTTCACCTTGTTGGTCATAAAAACTCTCCTGCGCCGCCTGTTATATCATAAGAAAAATCAAAGGCAAAACCGCCGGAAGAGCCGCCGGGCCGCGGCGATGTCGTCCCGGATCGCTTCGGCCAGGGCTTTCGGTCCACGGAAAAAGAGCTCCTCCCTGAGGCGTCCGACAAAAGACAGACGGACGTAGGCGCCGTAAAGACGCGGGGAAGCGTCCAGGATGTGCGTTTCCACGACCGATTCGGAGGCCCCGAAGGTGGGCCTCCGGCCGATGTTCGTCACGGAATTCCAGGTTTTTCCTTTATAGATCAGGCGGGTGGCGAACACGCCGGAAGGAAGGATTTCGTTGGGGGATTCGAGGTTGGCGGTCGGAAAGCCCAGGTTGTGACCGCGGCCGGCGCCCGAGACGACTTCGCCCTCGATTTCGTAATCCCGGCCGAGAAGGAGGGCGGCCTCCTCGACGTTTCCGGCCGAAAGAAGCGTCCGGATGCGGCTGCTGCTGACGGGCGCGCCCTCGACGACGAAGGGAGGGACGACGATCGTCCGGAAGCCGAGGCGGCGGCCGGCCTCGTCCAGGAAGGCCGCGTCGCCCCGTCGTTTCCCGCCGAACCTGAAGTCGGCGCCGACGATGACGAGCCGGGCATTCAGGGCGGCGGCCAGGATGTCGGCGGCGAACGATTCGGCCGTCATTCGGGCGAACGAGCGGGTGAAGGGGACGACGGCGATGGACTCCACTCGGAGTTTTTGGAGCGCCCGCAGGCGCTGGTCGAGCGTCTGAATCATCAGGATTTTATCGGGACTGAAAATCTTTTCGGGATGGGGGGCGAACGTCAGAAGGAAGACGGGCAGGCCGGCCGAGCCGGCTTCCTTCGCGAGACGGCGGATGATCCGCCGGTGGCCGCGGTGAAGGCCGTCGAAATTGCCGACGGCCACGGCGCAACCCCGTTTTGGGGACTCGATCGACTCCAGCGTCCGGAAAATGTGCACCGCTTCAGATCTTGACGGCCTCGGATTTTTCGAGGTATTGCATTTTGAGTTCGGACAGGACGAATTCCAGAAATTTCTCCTCCTCGGGCTCCAGGCGCCCCTTGGTCCGGTCGGCGAGGAGGTCGAGAAGATCGATCAGGCGGCGGGCCTGCGGGAGGTCGGTGTCGGGTTCGTTTTTATGGGGGTCGTTGATGAGACCGAGCTTGATCTTGGCCGGAATGTAGAGCAAGGCGACGATCGAGCTGAAATCGAGCGGCGGGAGAAAGGTTTTGCCCTTGCGGGCGCCGTTCGACTCGTTCTGTTCATTTTCGGACATGGGAGCTAACTCCTTTTCGACGGGGGATGACCATAATAGACCGGGGAGGGGGAAAATTCAAGCGAGACAGGCGGCCTTTGCGTTCGCCGCTCCGATATTCGGAGAGGTCGATCATTGACCGGATCGTCCGTCGCCCACGCCCTCCTTGACGCGTCCCGGGCTCTCCTTTAGACTCCTCCAGGATGAATGCCGCCCGGAGAAAACGGGGACAGGAGGAGAAAATGGATAGGAGAACGGGGGAAAAGATATTTCTGTCGGCATTTGCCGCTTTGTTCCTTGGTTCAGCAGCGGCGGGGCCGCTTCCGGCCGGTGATGAAGACGCCTGGCGGCGGGAGCTTTTAAAAGAAAGGGCCCTGAAGGAAGCTGAATTCAAGACCTCGGTCACGTCGCCCATGGCCGGCCGCGAGCGCCTGACGATCCCGGCCGGGGAAAAAAGCTTCGTTGTCATCCGCAGCGGCGGAGTGAGCGTCTCGGCCGGGGCCGGGGAGGGAGCCGCTTTTGCCCTGCTTTTCCGTGGGGGAAAGTGGTTTTGGGACGAGGCCGCGCCCGGGGTCGAGTGCCGCTCGGAGGACGCCGCCGTCGCCCTGAAAAGCGAAGCCCTTCCCGCGGGATGCCTCTTCCGCGTCGGGGATTTGAGTCTCGCCGCTTATCCCGGCCCCGAGAACCTGGCCTTGATCGTCTTCGACCCGCGGCGGCCGCAGCAAGTCGAATTCGAGCATCTTCTCTATTTTCCTCCGGAACCCCGTTTTGCGGTGAAGGCCCGCCTGGAGAGATTCCCGGAGCCGCCGCAAGTGAAAGTGACGACCACGCGCCGGCTGGAGAAGACGTTTTATCGCTTCGGCCGGGTCCATTTCCGGCTGGAAGGGAAGGACCTGTCCCTCATCGCCTTGAAGTCGAGCCTGGAAGGACCCGATTCCGGCTACCTCTTCATCCCGTTCAAGGATGCGACGAACGGCGAGGAGACCTACGAAGTCGGGCGCTTCCTCGACGTGCCGGAGCCGGCGGAAGACGAATTCATCCTGGATTTCAACCGCTGCTACAACCCGCTCTGCAACTACTCGCCCGCCTACAACTGCCCAATGCCGCCCCTGGAGAACATCCTGAAAGTCGGCATCCCGGCTGGGGAAAAAACGTACCCGCATTAAAGAATGAAATCGGTACTAGGTTATCCGTTTCCCGAATTCCCCGGTTTGGGAGCTTCCCATAAATCAGGAAATGGATAACCTGGTACCGATTTAGAGGCAATCATGATCGACTCAACCCAATCCGGTCGGAAGTTCCAGCAACTGACCGACATCCTCGCCCGGCTGCGCGGCCCGGACGGCTGTCCCTGGGACAAGCAACAGGACGTCGGAACCTTGAGGGACTATTTCCTGGAGGAAGTCTACGAAGCGGTCGACGCCCTGGACCGGAACGATTCCCGGGCCGTGGCCGAGGAACTGGGCGACGTCCTGATGGAGGTCGTTCTTCTCTCCCGTCTTTTCGAGGAACAGGGCGAGTTTTCGGTCGCCGATGCGCTCGCGGAAATCAACGCGAAAATGCTTCGCCGCCATCCTCACGTCTTCGGCGAAGAGAAACTTGAAACTTCGGAGGACGTGAAAAACGCCTGGATCCTTCGCAAGAAGGAAGAGAAGAAGCGCGCTTCTCATTTCGAAGGCGTTCCCGCGACCGCGCCCGCCCTTCAGGCGGCCTTTGAAATCGGGAAAAGGGCGGCCGCCTTCGGATTCGATTGGCCGGACGCGGCCGGGGCCCTGGCCAAGGTGCGGGAGGAGCTTGGGGAATTGGATCAGGCCGTCACGGAAGGAAACGCCGCCAAACAAACCGAGGAAATAGGGGACTGTTTGTTCGCCCTTGCCTGCGCCGCCCGGCTTCTGCGGATCCACCCGGAAACGGCCCTGCGCCGGGCCAACGCCAAATTCATCGAGCGATTTCTCGCCCTGGAAAACCGCCTTGCGGGCGGCGGGACGCCCTTGGGTGAAGCGACGCTGGACGAAATGGAAGCGGCCTGGCAGGCCCTCAAAAATGATCGAGGTTAGCGGCTGAAGCCGCCCCGCCCTCAGGAGTTTGAAGCGGCCGCGGCGTTTTTCTGCTGTTTCCGGTAGACCAGCTCGGCCTTGATGAAATCATCCAGGCCGCCGTCGAGGACGGCGTCCGTGTTTCCCGTTTCCATCCGCGTCCGCATATCCTTGATCATCCGGTAGGGGTGGAGAACGTAGGACCGGATCTGGTTGCCCCAGGCGATCTCGGTCTTGGCGTCCTCGAGCTTGTCGATTTTTTCCCGCTTCCGGCGTTGCTCGAGTTCGTACAGGCGGGATTTGAGGACTTTCATCGCCGCCGCCTTGTTTTTGTGCTGGGAGCGCTCGTTTTGGCACTGGGTGATGATCCCGGTCGGGAGATGGGTGATGCGGACGGCCGAGTCGGTCGTGTTGACGTGCTGGCCGCCTTTGCCACCCGAGCGGTACGTGTCGATCTTGAGGTCGTCCGGATTGATTTCGATCGGGATGTCGTCGTCGACTTCCGGGTAAACGAACACCGCGGCAAACGACGTGTGCCGCCTTTTGGCCGAGTCGAAGGGGGAGATGCGAAACAGCCGGTGGACGCCGATTTTCTGGTTGAGATGACCGTAGACGAAATCGCCCTCCATTCGGATGGTCGCGCTTTTCAAACCCGCCTCTTCGCCCGCGGTCATGTCCAGGATTTCCGCCTTGTACCCTTTTCGCTCGGCGTAGCGGAGGTACATCCGGAACAGGATCTGGGCCCAATCCTGCGATTCTGTCCCGCCGGCTCCGGGATGGATAGTCAGGATGGCGTTCCGGGCGTCGTCCTCCCCGTCAAACAGCGTCTGGAGCTCCGCCTCCTCCAGGTTTTGGGAGAAGGCGGCCAGTCCTGTTTCGATCTCCGGCACGACCGGCTCGCCCTCGCGGGCCAGCTCGAAGAGGACGTCGAGCTCCTCCTTGTTCCGATAAAGGCCGGCCAGGAAATTCACTTCGCCTTCAAGACGTTTTTTTTCCTGCTGGAGACCGACGGATTTCTTCTGGTCCTGCCAGATTTCGGGTTTGGAAAGCTCGCTGTTCAGGAATTCGAGGCGGGTTCTCTTTGCCGGGAGGTCAAAGAAAACCTCGGAGCTCGTCAAATTTGGCGTTGGCCGTCCGGGCCAGGGCCTCGAGCTCGGTGATGCGGCCGGTCGATGTGTCGGTTGGTGTCATGGGCGTCTCTTGAAAAGAGACAGAGTAAGGAAGAGGGCCGAGATTGTCAAGCAAAAGAAAGAGAACACGTCGCCGTATCGCGAATAAAACGTCAGGGATCGGCTCGGGGTGATCGTCCCGGACTCG
Source organism: uncultured Eubacteriales bacterium (assembly GCA_964430165.1). GTDB lineage: Bacteria > Acidobacteriota > Aminicenantia > Aminicenantales > UBA4085 > JAAZPG01. The sequence goes on along the minus strand of CAYSGA010000114.1, from coordinate 625 downwards.
AGCGTCTGGACGCCGATTTCGGTCTTCTTGACGACCCGCCCGTAGGGGTCGATGATGCCGCTGATCCCCGTCGTCGCCGCCCGGAGGACGAACCGCCGGTTTTCCACGGCCCGGAAGATCGCCTGGGCAAAATGCTGGTAAGGGGCGGAGGAGTTCCCATACCAGCCGTCGTTGGTGATCGTGACCAGGAAAGACGCGCCGTTTTTCGCAAACCGCCGGACGAGGTCCGGGAAAATGATTTCGTAACAGATCGGGGACCCGAACGGCCGGCCGGCGAAGTCGTGAAGGACGGCGTCCGCTCCGGGCGTCACTTCTCCCAGGGCGTGGGTGATCTTTTCGATGAAGCCGAGGATTTTTTTATAAGGCGTGTATTCGCCGAACGGGACCAGGTGCATTTTGGCGTATCGGGAGGTCGTCCCGTCGGGGGAGAGGCAAAGGGCCGAGTTGTAGTATTTCCGGTCGCCCCAGGGACCGGAGACCTCATTCGTTCCGAGAAGCAGCGTCGTCCCCGTTTCCCTTGACAGCTCTTTCAACCGGGAGGCGGAGATTTGGTAAAACGGCTCCTCGCAACTGAAGCAGAGCGGGACGGTGAATTCCGGCCAGACGACCAGCCGCGCCCCGCCGG
>CAYSGA010000113.1:0-6522 GCA_964430165.1 uncultured Eubacteriales bacterium | reverse complement strand
GGTTCACCGAATAGAAGAAGCCCTGCGGCTGGATCTCGCCGCCCACCGCCGGGGTGTGCGCCGCAGCCTTCTCGTAATGCCCGTCCGACGCGTAGACCGCGAAGCCGTCCAGTTCGCGGTGCCCCGCGAGCGGGTCGGCCTTCGTCCTGGCGCACTGCCGGTCGGCCTGGCGCCTGACGTGCGCGGCGATCTCCCCCCGCGGGACGGAAACATCCATGATTTCGATCGTCTCGGCCTTGATCGCCTCGTAAATCTTGCTCCTGATCTCCAGAACGTTTTCCTGTTTGGCCGTCGTATCGGCGACGAAAACGTCGAGGGCGCCGCGTTCCAGGGCGGTTTCGGCCACGGCTTCCGACTGCCGGTCCATATCCGCCTCCGAAGCCGCGTCGAGAATGATGAACAGGTGGACCGAGCCGGCGTGGCACGGCCAGGTCCGCCCCAGATGTTCTTCGGTGATTTTAATGACGTCGAGCGGAACAAACTCCAGGGCCAACGGGATCGTGTCCCGGCCGAGAAGCACGGGCACCGTTTCGATCGCCGCTTCGAGGGAATCGAAAGGGATGACAAGCGACCGGGTCAGCGCCGGTTTCGTCCGGAACTGAAGGACGGCCTTGGTGATAACCCCGAGCGTGCCTTCCGACCCGATGAATAGTTGCATCAAATTGTAGCCGCTGCTCGATTTGATGAGTTTTCCGCCGAGGTTCAAGATCGCCCCGGCGGCCGTCACGACCTCCAGGCCCCGGACGTAATTGCGGATGACCCCGTATTTCACCGCCCGGCTGCCGCCGGCGTTAGTCGCGATCATCCCTCCGATCATGGCGCTCTCCTCCCCCGGATGCGGAGGAAAATCGAAATCTGCTTTGTCCACCGCCTTTTCAAAATCATGCAGGGTGACCCCGGCTTCGACGACGGCCATCTGGTTGACCGGGTCGATTTCCAAAACCCGGTTCATCCGTTCCAGGCTCAGGACAATCCCTCCCATGGCGGGGACACACCCTCCGCACAAACCCGTGGCTCCGCCCCGGCTCGTGACGGGAATGCGGGCTGAGTCGGCAATCTTGAGGACGGCCGATACGTCGGCTGTCGTTTTCGGCCGGACGACGATATCGGCCGGACGGCGGATGTCGTTTAAGGAATATTCATCGTGACCGTAGGCCGCGAGCGTATCGGGATCGGTCCGAACGTTTCCGGCACCGACGATGCCTTCGAGAGCAATCCGAACCTCAGGAGTGATGAATTTGGGCATGAGGGCTCCTCCCGTCCTCCGGATTATACCCTTACTCGTAAAACTCGTGTAGGGCTTTCCTAACTCCCGGGGGTCGTGTAGGACTTCCCTGAAAGGAAATGACGGCCTTCGCTCCCAAGTCCGGTTTTTCACGGTTTTTCTCGCACGCCCGCTCTGGCCGTCATTTCCTTATCGTCCCTCTGGCCAAACGCAAGGAAAGAGAACCATATATTATTCCGTCCCCCCCACACCTTTCCGGCCCTTATTTTGAGGTATGATCATGTCAACGAACCCCCCAAAAAGGGCGTATACATGGATGAGAAGCCCGAAATGGACGAAAACGCCCTGATCCGAATGGCCCAGGCGGGAGATGCGGCCGCCTGGCGAAGCCTGTTCGACGTCCATCACCGGAAGGTTTTCAATACGGCTTTTCGTTTCCTCGCGAACCAATCGGACGCCGAGGATGTCCTCCAGGAAACTTTCGTCCGGGCCTTTCGCGGCCTGGACGGGTTCGATTCATCTTTTGCCGGGGGTTTTTCCTCCTGGATCGGGCGAATCGGGGCCAATTGCAGCCTCGACGTCCTGCGAAGGAAGAAGAAAACCCGGGAAACCGTCTCCCTGGAGGATGAAGCCGTGCCCCACCCTTCCGACGCGACGCACACGGCCGACCCGGAGCGGTCGACGGGAAACCGGGAGATCCGGGCCCGCATCGAGGAAGCCATGGACGACTTGTCCCCGAAGCAGCGGCTGATCTTCACCCTCCGGCATTACGAAGGATATACGACCCGGGAAATCGCCGGGATGGTCGAGGTGACCGAGGGAAGCGTGAAAACCCACCTATTCCGGGCCGTGGGAGCCTTGAGGCGGAGGTTGAGTCGCGTCGCCCTGGAGGATCGCTATGAAATGTAAACACGCCCGTCAAGCCCTCGTTCTCGACTATTACGGCGAGCTTTCGCCGGTCGAAAAATCGGAACTCGAATCGCATCTCCGGACCTGCCGGACGTGCACGGCCGAGCGGGAAGAGGACCTCCGCGTCTTCGCTCTTCTCGAGGTCCATCCGCCCGCGCCGGTTCCGGACGCCGAACGCGTCTGGGCCGACGTCGAATTCCATCTCGCCCCGAAGAAAACGCAGGAGCGCCGGCGGGCCTGGGGCGGCCGGCAATGGTCGCTCGCCGGCGCGGCCCTCGTCCTGGTTCTCGTCGCCGGAATCTTCATCGGCCGGAATATCTTTCCGCCCCAATCCCCTGTTGACACGATATCCTCCGTATCCGGATCGTCCAGGTCGGCGACCGCCTTGAAACCCGTCCTGGCCGGCCACCTGGAGGACCTGAAACCGCTCTTGCTCGATTACGCCAATTATTCGCCCAACGCCGATTCGGGCCGGACGATCGCCGTCGACGAAGACTTCCTCCGCGTGTTGATCTTCCAAAACGTCCTTCTCCGTAAGGCCCTGGCCAAATCGGACCCGGCCGCGGCCGACCTTCTGGACGACTGTGACCTGATCCTGAAGGAAATCATCAACCGGGACCGTCCGACCGCCGCCTCCCCCGACGCGATCCGGGGGCTGATCCGCGACCGGGATGTCCTGTTCAAGTTGGAAATCATTAAAAAGACATAGGAGAAAAAAAATGAAAAAGAAAACCCTGATCGTTCTGTTTGGAATGGCCTTGATCCTCGCCTCCGGGTTGACCGGATGGGCGCAGGAACCCGCCCAAACCGCCGCCAAAACCCAAGCCGAGCAAAAGGCCGTGCTCGAAACTCAAAAGGCCGAGCACGACAAACAGGAAACCCTGGCCAGGGCGCTTTATGAAGCCGCCAAAAAGAACATTTACAACAAGAGCTATGAGACGGCCATCGCCCAATTCAACGACCTTGCGGCCAAGTACGTCCACTCCCACTACAGCCAGGAAGCGCTGTATTGGCTGGGGTACAGCCTGGACAAGCACGCGGCCACCCTCGGGGATGTCAAACAAGCATTGTATATGAGGCAGGCCGCGATCGAGCACCTCGAAACCCTGTTGAAAAAATACCCGGCCAACACCTGGGCCCAGGACGCAAAAATTCTCGAGCTCCAGATCGCCTCAGAACTTGTCCGCAGCGGTCTCGGAAAATACCGCCAGTACATCGACGATAGCGTTTTGGGAGACCTGGACGAGGGACATCTGGAACTGCCGGTTCCTCCGGTGCCCCCGGTGCTCCCGGACGTTCCGAATCCCCCGAAACCGTTGGATCCGGAGACCGCGCTCAAGCTCGTCGCCCTGGACTCGCTCATGGGTATGGATGAGGAAAAGGCGTTTCCCATCCTCGAAAAAATGGCTTTGAGCAACAAACGCCCCGAGTTGCGGGAACACGCCCTCTTCATCCTCAGTCAGAGCGACACGGCGAAGGTCGTTCCGCTTCTCATCGCCATCGCCGAAAAAGATCCCTCGCCGGAAATGCGGAAAAAGGCGATCTTCTGGCTCGGACAGCGGGACGACGAGCAAGGTCTGGCCGCCCTTCTAAAGATTTACGAGACCGCGGACGCGGAAATCAAGGGCAACCTGCTCATGGCCTTCGCCCAGAACGACAATCCAAAGGGGCTGGCCAAGATCACCGAAATCGCCAAAACCGAAAAAGACCCCGAGCTCCGGTCCAAGGCTCTTTTCTGGCTCGGGCAGGCCGAGGGCGAAAAGGCGATGCCCATTTTTCTCGAGGCCTACAAAACGACCGACAACCCGAAAATCAAGCAACAGATCATCATCTCCCTGGCCCAGAGCGACGGTTCAAAGGCCATAACAGCGCTCATCGATATGGCCCGGAAGGAAACGAATTTCGAGCTTAAAAAGCAGATGATTTTCTGGATCGGCCAGTCGGACAGCCCCGAAGCGGCCAAGTTCCTCCAGGAACTGATCGAGAAGTGAGCGACGGGTGGAAAATCCATTACGGGCATCAGAGCGGCGGCGATGAGCCTTATTCGGTCTCCGTGGACGCGACCCGGATCGAGATCAGCGAAAAGTCGGGAGGCGGCTGGTCGGTCAACGACGGCAACGGCGCCGGAAAGCCCGCCCCGGCCGTCTGGCTCCTTCTCTGCAACGGAAAAACAGGTGCGCTCGTCGACGCGGCGGTGTTGGACCCCGAACGGACTTACGAATTCTCAGGCCCGCCCGTCTACTGGCTCGGAAACGTCGCCGGCGGGGAAAGCCTGGCCTTCATCGAAAAACTTTTTCAGGCGAACCCGGATTCGGACGTCCGGGAAAAGATGCTCTTTCTCATCAGCTGCCACGCCGAGCCCGGGGTGTACGATATTTTCCGCAAGATCGCCCGGGAGGACGGCGACGATTCCGTCCGGGAAAAAGCCGTTTTCTGGCTCGGGCAGACCGGCGACCCGGCCGCCCTGAAATTCTTCGAAGAAATTTTATTGAAAAAATAGCGCCCGCCGCCCCTCCATTTGTCGAGCCTCCCCGGCTCACTTCTTCCCGATATTCAAATGGAAGAAGGTCCGGCCGAAGTATTCGTCGTAATAAGAAACGACCTCCTCGGACGTATAGCCCAGGCTGACCAGGTGCTTGCGGACAAATTTCTTATGCTGGTTCCTGTCGCCGGTGATGTTGCGCGAGGAGACCCGGTAATGAATCTCGGCCTTTTTCGGGTTGAACAGTCTCAAGACCGGTTTCATGACGTGGATCAACGATTCCCGGTCGAAGACCCACATGCTGGGATGGATGTAAGCGCAGAATTCGACGAAATTGGACGTCGACCCGACCGGCCGGGGGGTAACGTGGAGGGCAATGTAGCCGGTGCCGCCGGTCAGGAAAACCCCGGTGTAGCCCGGGGGGTCGAAATCGTGGTCGAAGACGAAGGGAGTGTCGGTGGAGAGGAGGATGTCTTCGAAGCAGTCTTCGAGCACGTACAGCGCCTCCTTTTCCCGGACCTTCGGGTTGCAGAGGGCCTGGACGTATGCTTTGTCGCAATTATAGAAGGCGCAGGCCAGATATTCCTCCTGCTGCGAGTTGACCATCAATTTCAACTGGCGGTCGCTGCGGGCCACTTTCAGGGCGTGCTCGGAATACCGCTTGACCACGCCGGCCCGCAGTTCTTCCACCAGGCCCGAGAGATCGCGACGGTAAAGATGGGCGATGAATAATTTGCCGGCCGGGATGTCGATGGGAGCCCGGCAATCGACGATATAGCGGGAATGGCACTCCGGGGGGTGTAGAAAACACTGCTTGATCAGCGATTCGCGGTCGCTGATTTTAAAATCCCTGAGCAGCGGGGTCGGCGCGAAATAGATGAAAGAGACGAGCTCGGGGTAATCGCAGGCGTCGAGAAACGTCCCCAGCACCTTGGGGCTCAGCGAATCTCCGCAGGTGTTGACCTCCATGCAGGCGGTTTCGAAGGAGCTTTTGCCGATCACTTGCTTTTCCCAGAAATAACTAGCGTGCGATTCCTCGATGGCCAGGGATTGCTCCACCTGGCTGATCTGGATGCCCCGCTCCGCGATATAACGGTCCATAATCGCGACCCGGGGATGCATGTTGGGTTTGCCGATCAGGTTGGCCCCGGAGGCCTTGATGACCGCGAAAATCTCCTCGTCGCTGAGGGTGACCAGCGAGACGCCGTCGCTGTTATAGGCGTGGATGATGGTCGCCGTGGGAGCGGGCTCGAACGATTCATGGTTGGTGAAGGCCATAAGGACCCCCTTTTAAAACTTTTTCACCGCCTCTACGATCCGGCGGGCGCTGATTCCGAAGCGGTCCAGGAGCTCATCGGGCTTGCCCGAACGCGGGATCTCCCGGACGCAGAGATGGGCGATCTCCGCCTTTCCGGCCAGGGCGGAGGCGACCGCGTCGCCGAGCCCGCCGCCTTCGAAATGATCCTCGACGACGATGACCCGGTTTTTCGACTCGGCCGCGGCCGCGAGCAGTCCGGCCTTGTCGATCGGCTGGACGGAATAAGCGTCCATCACCCGGATAAGAATCCCTTCGGCTTTGAGCGTCTCATACGCTTTCAACGCCTCGTGGAGGGTGATTCCGGCGGCGACGACGACGGCTGCGTCATCGGCACTCCGGCGCAGCGTCTTGTAGCCGCCGACCGGAAAGGCCTCGTCCATCGGGTAAAGAATGGGCGTGGCCGGCCGGGTCGTCCGGATGTAGAAGATCCCCTTTTCCCGGGCGGCCGTTTCGACGCACGCTTCGGCGCAGACGGCGTCACCGGGATAAAAAATAACGGCCCCGGGGATTGAGCGGAACATGGCGATGTCCTCCAGACCCATCTGGGAGGGGCCGTCCTCGCCGATGCTCACGCCGACGTGGGAGCCG
>CAYSGA010000112.1:0-6659 GCA_964430165.1 uncultured Eubacteriales bacterium | reverse complement strand
GGCCCACACGGCCGTCTGTTCATATTTCGAAACGGCGATCTCCCGGGCGGCGGAAGCCATCCGCCGGCGAAGAGGTTCGTCTTCCAGACAAAAGGTTAATTTGGCTGCAAAATCGGCCCGGTCTTTGACTCCGAAGGTGAATCCGTTCCGGCCGATTTCGATGACGCTTCGCACGCCGGGCAGATCGGAGGCCAGGAGGGGGACGCCGGAGGCCAGGGCTTCGAGCAAAACGATCCCGATCGCCTCGGACCGGTTCACGGACGGCAGGACGAAAAGGTCGGCCAGGTTGTAAACGGCGGGAAGCCCGTTTTCGCCGACACCATCGTCGAAAACGACTTCCGCCGCGATCCCCAGGGCCGCCGCCGTCCGGAGATATTTTTCCCGAAGGTCGCCGCGGCCGACGATCAGAAGTCGGGCGTCCCGCGGTTTGGCCTCCGCCCAGGTTTCGAGGAGAAAATCGACGCCCTTGAAAGCGTGGGCCCGGTCGAGTCCTCCGACAAAGAGAACGATCCGGTCCTGCGGCCGGAATCCGTACCGGGACAGGAGGCCCGGGCTTTTGGGCCGGGGGGCGAAAACGGATGTGTCCACGCCGGGGGGGACGGCCGTAAATTTTTCGGGATTCCGGCGAAAGGCCGGGCCCACGGCCGAGTGGGCCGCGTAATCGAAAGACGTCACGATCACCTTTTCCGCCGCCTTCAGGAGGGACGGAAGCATGATTTTTCCGTATCCGGCCATGGCCGCCCCGGTCCATCCTTTCGCCGCGGAATCCATCTGATAGTTGACGACCAGCGGAATCCGCCGCCCGCGGGTTTTTTTCGTTAAAAGGATGGATTCGGCTCCGCCGTAAAAAGGGTAATGGAGGTTGACGAGATCGAAGCCGCGTGTCTCCCCCGACAATTGAGGAAGAAAGGCGCTGTTTCGGAATTTACCGCGAGGTTTCAACCGGCGGACCTTGTACGGGGCGGCCGGCTCCTCCTCAACGAGCCGGTAAGCCGGACAAAAGACCTCGACTTCATGACCGAGGCGGGACAATCCCTCGGCATAGGACCGGGCCATGTTTCCCATGCCGCCCTGGTAGGGAGGGAACGTCGAAACGACGACCGCGATTTTCATCCCGGGTCTTCGGAACTTGCTGATCTTCATCAGGGGAGACGGAATCCCGTCCTTCGTAAGCCTAATCAAAGGAAAAATCGATGTCAAACGTTTTCCCGGGGCTTGTCCTCCGGCCCGACGCCCGGCGGCCTTCCCCTCGAGGAAACCCTGTGATAAAAAGAGGGCGAACATGATCCGCCCGAACGTGCCGCTCGTTTCCGTCTGCATCCCTTCGTTCAATCATGAGCGCTTCATCGACGCGGCGATCCGCTCCGTTCTCGGCCAGACCCTCGACGATTTCGAATTAGTCGTCGTCGACGATCACTCGTCCGACGGGACGGGGGCGAGGGTTCGGGCTTATTCCGACGCCCGGATCCGGTTCATCGAGAACGACGTGAACCTGGGATACGAGGGAAACTGGAACAAGGCCCTGGGAGAGGCGAGAGGGCGGTTTGTCAAAATCCTGCCCGGAGATGACATCCTCCATCCCCGGTGCCTGGAACGGCAAGCGGCCGCTTTCGGGGGCGTTTCCGCCGGGGACATCGCCCTTGTCTCCTGCGCCCGGGACATCATCGATGAACGGGGACGAAAGATGATGCGGCGGGCGTTTCCCGGAAAAGAGGGTTCAGTTCCGGGCCGCGAAGCCGTCCGCAAATCGGTCCGGGCCGGAACGAACTTGATCGGCGAACCGGCCGCGGTCTTGATGCGGGCGGACCTGATCGCCCGGACGGGGACGTTTAGCGCCGCACATTTGTATGTGATCGATCTGGATTACTGGGCCCGCCTGCTTCTCCACGGCCGGCTGGCCGTGATCCCCGAACCGCTCTGCGGTTTCCGGGTGTCGCGGGCGGCCGCCAGCACGCGCCTCCGAACGACCCAAAGCCGCGATTTTCGGGATTTCCTCCGCCGGCTCGGAGAGGACCCGCGGTTCGGACTCACGGCCGGCGACCTTCGGTGGGGAAGGATCAGGGCTTCGGTCAACGCCTGGATGCGGCGGTTGATCTACCGGATGTCGTTTTTCCGGTAACGAAATCAACGGTCCGCCGGCTCGAGGCTCCAATAAGGCGGACCGGGCGTCAACGTCATCTGAAAGACCGGCCGGCCGGGGAATTTTTCCCGGAAGATTCCGGCCGCGCCTGGAACATTTTGGACGATCAGGATTTCGTCCGAGAAGTCGGGTCGCGCCCGTCTCCACTCGAACACCCAGGTTCCCCGTTCGTTGAATTCCGGATTCGCCCGCCAGACGTCGGCAAACCGGGGGGCGATGACGACGGCCGGGAGCGCGCCCCGGGATTCAAGCGCTTTTTCGATCCCGCCGTAGATGTCGTCTTGAATCCGGGCCTGCGCGTTCAAGGCGCCGCCCTGCCAGGCGATGAACGTTCCCATCCCGAAAAACAGCATCGCCGCGATCAAGACCGCAAAAACCGGCGCGGATAGCCCGGCCCGGGCCAGCTTGTTTTTGATCGTCATCAATCCGGTAAGGGCGATGATCGTCAGGGGGACGGCGCATTCGGAAAAATGGATCGGGCCGACGATATGGATGCCGTGATTGTCATGGAGAAGTCCGGCCAGAAGGTTCAGGCCGACGCCGAAGCCGAGGAGGCGGTTCAACCGGCTTTTCCCGACGCCGAAAACGACGGCCGCGACTCCGGCCGGGCCCAGGAACCAGATTGAGAGCAGGAGGAGGTTGTACCCGGTGTTGGCTCCGAGGCGGTTCCAGAGCGATTCGCCGGCAATCGTGTCGCCGGGGCCTTCCATGAAAAAACGGGGCGGGACGGCGGCGTTCCCCGTGACCAGGCCGTTGTAAAGGGCGAACAGGGCGAGCGGGAGGATGGCGCCGAGGATGAAAAAGCCCAGCTCGCGCCGTTTCGGGCCTTTCGTCCGAAGCGCTCCGGCCGCGAAATCGACAACGAGGGGAGACAGGAGGGCGGCCGTTTCCATGGGCCGGCACGAGAAGGCGTAAGCGGCGAGAAATCCGGTCGCCGCCCAAAGGCCGGCCGACGGCTTCCGTTTGGCCAGGACATAAAAGAGAATCGTGAGGGCGATCGCCTCCCGCGAAAATACGTGGGCGTGCGTCGTCGCGGACAGGAGAAAGGCCATGGGCGAGAAAAAAAATAAAAGGAAGGCCGCCAGCCCGTAAGCCGGGGAAACGAGAATCGCGCAGACGGCGGCGACGGCCGCCGCGGCCGCGGCCGCGGAAAGGGCGAAAATGAGCGGTCCGGTCCGGGTTGCTTCCGAAACGGCCCAGGCGGCGACGGGTCCCGGCCAATCCACGCTGGCGACGGTCCGGTTCCGGTGAAAGAGAAAAAGGGTGGAATAGGCTTGAAAAGGCTCAGGTTCCGGAGCCGTGACCCGGCCCAAGGCGAGGACCTGGCCGCCGAACCGGGTTGCGTATTCATCGTCGGTGAGGGGATAATCCCGCAGAATCAGCCGATGGCTCATCCGGGCCGAAAGCGAGGCCAGGACGAAAAGGAAAATGAGGGAGCAGATCCGTTGTTTCCGGTTCAGGGACTGAACGCGGAACCAGGCTTTTTCAATCCACGGGGCCGCGACGGGACTCAGCCCATAGCCGAGCAAGAGGGCTCCCGGGACGAGAAGCAGGACGAAGCCCAGCCAGAAGAACAATTCGCCCGGAGAAGAGGCGGTGAAGGGAGGATGAAACGTCACCCGGAGCCCGGAGCGGATCTGGGTCAGGCCGAAAAACACCACAAAGAGCCCGATCCCGCCGATGAGCGCGGACCGATGGGCGGGCGAGTCATGGGGCCGGAGGTGTTTCGTTTCCCCGGGGCGTGCGGAAGGCATGGGTCCCATATTTTATCGGCCTTCCGGAGGATGTCAACCGCCGCCCGGACTCGACCGTTAAAATTCCCCCCTCCGATATTCTTTTCGCTCCTGGGGAACCTTTTTCCCCCGATGTGCGTCTTTTCCTATGAACGCCCTGGAGGAGGATACCCATGCGCGCACAAATGAAATTATCCGCCGTTCTGGCGGGAATGGTCCTGGTTCTGGCCGTCGGCTTCGGAGCCGCCTGCGACTTTATGGGCGACGATGTTGGAGATTTCTTCGACGGCCCGGAATTCACCGAATCGTTCGCCAAAACCCTGCCGTTGAAAGCCGGGGAGCGTTTCGGCCTGAAAAACACCAACGGGTTCATCCGGGTGACGACCTGGGACCGGAACGAGGTCGAAATTTCTGCTCAGAAGATCGCGTCCCGGCGGAAGGAAGACCTCGACCGGGTGAAAATCGAGGTCGAAGCATCCGGCCCCAACGTCCGGGTGGACACAATCTATGAAAAATTCCGCAACGTCCGGGTGAAGGTGAATTACGAGGTGAAGGTCCCCGAGGGCGTCATCCTCGAAGCGATCCGTTCGACCAACGGCGACGTCGAACTCACCGGCCGGTTTGCCGACGTGACGGCGGGGACGACCAACGGCGACGTCCGGATGGAGGGCGGAGAAGGGCGGATCGACCTTTCGACGACAAACGGAACGATTCGAGGCCGAAGCCTCAAGGGAGCGGTCACGGCCGACACGACCAACGGCTCGATCTACCTGGAACTCGACGAAGTCAAAAGCGACATCCGGGCGGATACGACCAACGGTTCGGTCAACCTCCGGCTGGGCGGCTCGGTCAACGCGGAATTCAGCGCCCGGTCGACCAACGGCTCGATCACCGTTGATTTCCCCGTCACGATCCAGGGAACGATCTCTTCCCGGCATCGGGTCGAGGGCCGGATCGGCGACGGCGGGCCGGCGATCGAGCTCGAAACAACCAACGGCTCAATCCGGGTCAACAAACTGTGAAGGCGAGGTTACGCTCTTCTAATCGAGAGCGTCAGGCCTACCCCCAAAAGGGCCAGGGCCGTTAATCCGCTGATCATCGCCCCGAGGAGAAAACTCCCCGGGAGATACCGGATTTCCACCTCGTGGGATCCTTCGGGAACGACGACTCCCTTGAGTCCGAGGTTGACTTCGATGACGGACGCCGTTTTCCCGTCGACCCGGGCCTTCCAGCCCGGATCCCAATTCCCCCGGAAAACGGCGATCGCCGGGGCGGTTGTCTTCATCCGGAAGGCGGCCCGGCCCTGCGTCTCGCGAACGACGACGGATTCGCCGGCCTCGAAGCCGGCGGAGCCGGTCAAACGGGCGACCGGTTTTTCGACGATCGCCGTGGTGTTCGGGTCGAAATCAACGGCCGCGAAGACCTTCCATTTTTCGGCGGGCGTTTTCGCGACAACCGCTTTCCCGACAAAATAAGGGAAAGCCCGGTCCGTCCCGATTTTCTGGACGAAGACGGGGAATCCCTCGATGGTCCAGGTTTCGGCCGGAAGGTCTTTAAGGCGACTGGGACCGATGAGATAATCGCATCCGATCGAGCGGAGATATTTGAGCCACAGGTCTTCCGTCCACTTGGCGCTCGCCGTCCGCAGCTCCCGCTGGTCCGCCGGATAAAGGCCGAAGAAGTCGCGGTTGAAGACATAGCGGACTCCGGCGCCCATCCCGGAAAACGGGAAGAGGCTTTGGCGGACGAAGTGCTGGGCTTTCCGGCCGGCGCCGAGCTTGATTCTCAGGTCGTCGGGGAGAACCTCCTGGCGGTAGACCGTGACCGGCGAACCGGTTTCGGCGAGGATCGTGGGGGCGTCAAAAAACGCTTCTGGCACGACCGGATTGACCCGCCGGTTGTGGATGTACGGATCGGCCAGCGCCAGGAGACCGAATAAAGCCGGAAGCATCCACGTTTTCCTGTTCATCCGCCCGAACGCGTCCAGGATGATCAGGGATACCGCCAGAACGGCCAGGCCCGCGTAAAGGGAAGTTCTGATCGACCCCAGGAACCGCTCGTCCCGGATGACGAACACTCCGCCCAGGCCCCGGCTGATTGCGGGGACGAGAAGGGAGATTCCGGCGGCAGCGCCGAGGCCGGTCCGCCATCCGCCCCGGATGCGCCTAAAATCAATCCTCTTGCGGACGAAATAATCGTCGAAAAAAGCGGCCGCGAGAAGCGAGACGACAAACATCGTGCCTATCATGAATTTCACCGGGTACCGGATCGAGGAAAGGATCGGGACGCGGACGAAGAGTTCATGGAGCGGAAAATAGCGGCCGCTGGCCATTAAAAAGAAGAGGAGGAAAATCCATTTCCAGCCGCGTCGGACCCGGTCCGTTTTAAGCGAAAGTCCCATCAGGAACAGAAGAAGACCTGCGCTTCCGAGATAGAAGCTGTAATAGAGGGGCGCGCCTTTGTCGAAAAGGTGCCCGGACCAAAAATCGGCCTGGCCGGGACTCCGGTCGTCTCCCATGATGCCCGGGAAGGGAACGTTCAGCAGTTGGGTCATTTCCAGGGGCCAGAGCGACGTCTCCGCCGCCGGTCGTTCGGTCCGGGCCAGGGTTTCGAACGCGGGGACGTATTGAACGGCCGAAATCAACGTCCCCAAAGCAAGTCCCAGAACCGGAGCGGCCGCCCGCTTCAAGAATTTTCCCGGTAAAAAGAGCCCTTGGAGGAGGATGAAAATCAGGGTGATGACGACCGCTTCCGGAGTTCCGGCGAGAAGCTGAAGCGCCCAGAGA
>CAYSGA010000111.1:2909-6681 GCA_964430165.1 uncultured Eubacteriales bacterium | reverse complement strand
TATCGACGGATTGGCGAAATTCACAGGGAACGACGATGATTTTCTTGGAAGAATCCTGGAGATTCTGGTTGAAATATTCATTCAGCGCCCGGATCCCTTCCGCTCCGACGCAGGGCCCCGGGGAATGAGAGGTGTTGGCGCAGAGGGCGGCATAAACCCAGGTCTTGCGATTCTTGTCCGCCTCGCCGGCCTGAAAAACCCCGCAGGCGGGATTGCATTTCAGGCAAAGCATCAAGGCCATCATATCGGGGAGGAGGATTTCTTTGCCGCAGGTATCGCAACGGAGGTCGAACCGGGACGCCTGGGCGCTTCCCAGATAACTCCAAAAATGATCTCCTTCCCGATAATCCTCGATCGGGGGAACGGGTTCCTCGGAAAAGGTGGAAATTCGGCCGCGGCAGTGAAAACAGCCCTCCGACACCAGATATCCGCCGCGGAAGTGGATCAGGCGCCAGTGGTGATGGCATGAGGACTCGGTCATGGATTCCGCCTCCGGATTCTCCGCGGACGACCTCTTGTCGAAAGGCAACGCGTCGCGACCATCGTTTCCCTTTTCTCGAACGAATGGCGTTACGAACGCAACGGGTTTTATTTATCATTTTTACGAAACGGCTGTCAACCGCCCGAGCTCGGTCCGGCATCCTCGTCCCCCCCCAACGGCCCGGCGGAGGAAACTTGACAACCCCTAACAAATTCTTTATAAAGACCGGTCAGGCCATGATAAGCGATGCAGGGAAGGTGGCAGGTGCACATTAAAACCTCCGATCTTTTTGGTTTTCTTAAGCGCTGCGTCGAGGAGGGAATCGGCCCTTTCAAGGAGATCGTCCTCCCCGCCCGCGCTTCCGCGGGGGATTCGCCTCCGCAGCTGACTCGTCTCGAAGGGGAGAAGGATTATGTCCTGGACGGTTTCCGCCCGATCGATCCGCTGAAGACCCTCCTCTACAATGTCCGCGAGCAGGTTTATCCCTTGATCGCCCGCCCGGCCCCGCGAATAATCGCCGGAGTCAAGGCCTGCGACCTGAAGGCCCTGGCCCTCCTCGATCAGGCCTTGATCAACAAAGATTTTGTTGATCCCGCCTATGCCGCGTGGCGGGAGAATACGGTCATCGTCAGCGCCGATTGTACGGCGATCGCGCCGACCTGCCACTGCACGTTGGTCGGCGGCACCCCGTATTCCGAAGCGGGTTTCGACCTCAACCTGGTCTGGGCGGGAGACCGGACCCTGCTCGAAACCGGAAGCGCCAAGGGGGAAGCGCTGCTCGACCTGATCCGGACCCATCTGCCCGTCGCGACGGACGATGCCGGGCTCCGGAAGGAGGCGGCCGGCCGGCGCGCCCGGCTGGTTGAGGATTTGAAACGGCAGACCAGCGCCTTCGAGCGGTCGTCGGATTATGCCCCGTTGCGCCGGAGCGAACCGGCCGGATGGAAGTCCGAATCAGCCGCCTGCGTCGGCTGCGGCGCCTGCACCAATATCTGCCCGACCTGTTACTGCCTCATTCTGAATGACGAAAGCGACGCCGGACAATTCGTTAAAGTCCGCAGCTACGACTCCTGCCAATGGCATGGCTATGCCCGGGTCGCCGGCGGGGCGTCGCCCCGCCCCGAAATGACCGATCGTTTCCGCAACCGCTATTGCTGCAAGCTCATTTACATGCAGAGCGACTTCGGCCGTCTGGGCTGCACGGGTTGCGGCCGCTGCACCGAGGCTTGCCCGGGTCAGATCGATTTCCGGTCGGCGGTCAAAAACTTGCTGGACCGGCCGGCGGCCGTCGACGCGGAGGTGAGCCATGCATAATCCCTACGAGGTCATCCCGGCCGTCATCCAGGACATCATCCCGGAATCGCCGACGATCAGGACGCTGCGGCTCCGGCCCGACCGGCCTATCCCTTTCCGGACCGGTCAGTTTATCGAATTGAGCCTCCCGGGCGTCGGCGAAGGCCCCTTCACCCCATCCTCGTCCCACTTCCTCTCCGAGTCCATGGACGTGACGATCATGAAGACGGGTTTCGTCACTAAACACATCCACCAGGCTCTGGTCGGTGACCGGGTCGGCCTTCGCGGTCCGTTCGGGACCGGGTATCCTCTTGAAAAATTCGAAGGCAAGGACCTCCTGATTCTGGGCGGCGGCTGCGGTTTGGCCCCCCTCCGCTCTCTCTTCCTGACGCTTCTCTCCGAAGTCGAAAAATACAGGAGCATCACCTTCCTGGCCGGGGCCAAAACGCCCCAGGAGTGCATTTTCAAAGACGAAGTCACCGGCTGGCAAAAACACCCCAACGTCCATTTCCTTCGAGCGGTGGACGTCATTCCTCCCGGCGAGAAGTGGAACGAGGACGTCGGTGTCGTGACGATCCTCCTGAAAAAAATCCAGATCGACACGGCCCACAACCCGGCCGTGGTCTGCGGGCCGCCGGTCATGATGAAGTTCGGAACGAGGGACCTGTTGAAAATGGGATACCGGGAGGATCAGATTTTCCTGTCGATGGAAAAGAAGATGTATTGCGGTTTCGGGCAGTGTCGTCATTGCGTCATGGGCGAGTTCTACGCCTGCAAACATGGCCCGGTCTTTACCTATGCCCAGATCAAGAACGAGGAGGCCATATGGGATTGAAGAAGCTTGTCATTGATATCCCGGCCCTGATCGCCTCGGGTGTTCCGGCGGACAAGATCGAGTGTGAGTACCTTTATCACCGCGGCAATCCGGGAACGTTTTCACTCCTCGAAGTGGCCGAGTTTGCCGTCACCTGCCGCCAGTGCCTGGAGGCCTTTTGCGTCGCCGCCTGCCCCAAGGAAGCCCTGGAGAGACAGGCGACGGGAGTCGTCAAACGCTACAATATGCGCTGTGTCGGATGTAAAAGTTGCGTCCTGGCCTGTCCCTTCGGGACGATCTTCCCCGAGGTCATCAATTATGTCTCGGCCAAATGCGACCTTTGCCTCAACCAGCTCGCCGAGAATCCGGATTATCAGCCCGCTTGCGTCCGGACGGCTCCGCCGGGGACTTTTATGACGAAGGAGATCGAGTCGGAAGATCCCAAGGCTTATCTTTTCTTCGTGGGCGAGCGTCTGGCCGTCAAAAGCCCGAACTGGCTGGTCAAGGAGGGAAAACGATGAAGATCGTTTATCTGCTCTACCTGTTCGTTTTTCCCGGTCTTCTCTTCACCGCCGTCCTGGGCCTTCTGGTCGGGTGGGTCGACCGGAAGGTTTCCGCCCGCTTTCAGTTCAGGGTCGGGCCGCCGCTCTTCCAAAATTTCAGCGACCTTTTCAAACTGTTTGCCAAGGAAACGATCCTGGTCCGCGAAGGCGTCTCCTGGGTTTTCATCGCCGCCCCCTTGGTCGCCGTGACCATGCTGGGCGGCGTTTCGGCGCTGATCGGGGTGCCTCTTATCTTCGGGTTGAGTTTCGGGGGCGACCTGATCGTCGTGATGTACCTGTTCATGCTCTTTTCGGTCGTGGCCGTCCTCGGCGGCGCCTCGACCGGGAACGTTTATTCCAGCCTGGGAGCGAGCCGCGAGATCAAGCTCCTGATGGCCGACGAACTGGCTTTCATCCTGGTCTGCCTGGTCGCCGTCATAAAATCTGGCTACGCCCTCCGATTCGACGCGATCCTCGCCTATCAGGCCGAGCATGGAGCCGTGGCCGGGTCGATCTCGGGGATCATCGCCCTTGTCGTCGGCCTGCTTTGCATCCAGGCCAAAATCGCCCTTCCGCCGTTTCACATTCCGGACGCCGAGACCGAGGTCGTCGGGGGGCCGTTCATGGAATACGGCGGGCCCC
>CAYSGA010000111.1:0-2809 GCA_964430165.1 uncultured Eubacteriales bacterium | reverse complement strand
CCGGACGCCGAGACCGAGGTCGTCGGGGGGCCGTTCATGGAATACGGCGGGCCCCTCCTGGCCTTCTGGAAGCTCGGCCATTTCATGATGTACGTCATTTTTCCGTTTTTTCTCATTCTTCTCTTCCTCGGAGGATTCAAGCTCCAGGGTCTGGGGATTCTCTGGGCCGTTCTCAAATACCTGGGGATTATCGTCGTCATGATCATCATCAAAAACACCAACCCGCGGCTGCGGATTGATACGGCCCTCTCTTTCTTCTGGAAAGTCGCTTCGCCGCTCGCTTTCCTGGCCGTCATTCTAGCCGTTCTAGGAGTCTGACATGAGCTGGTCAACAAAACGTCTGGCCAAATCCCTGTGGGTCTTCCATGTCAGCGCCTCGCCCTGCAACAATTGCGACATCGAGATCCTGGACCTCCTGACCCCGCGCTACGACGTCGAACGTTTCGGGGTCCAGTTGGTCGGTTCCATCCGCCACGCCGACGTCATCCTTCTTACGGGCATCGTCAACCAGAAGGTGGCGCCCATGGTCAAGCACCTCTACGAGCAGGCGCCCAAACCCATCTTCGTCGTCGGTGTCGGGACCTGTCCGATGTCGGGTTGTTGCTTCAAGGACAGCTATAACATCGTCCCGCGGCGGGAGGACGTCATTCCCATCGACGTTTACATCCCGGGCTGTCCGCCCAAACCCGAGGCCATGATCGAAGCGTTGGCCAAACTCATGGGGGTGCTCCGTGGCAAATAAAGACGATTTCCTGCGGGCGATGGGCTCGAAAATCGGCCGGACGGTAGAAAAGAAGGGCCGGCTGTATTTCGAGGTCGCCGATGAAAACCTGACCGAGATCGTTGTATATCTTTTTCGGACCATGGGGTGCCGGTTGTCGACGGCCACGGCCATGGAAACCTACCAGGGCCTCGAGGTCCTTTATCATTTTTCCCACGACGCGACCGGCCGGTATTATTGTCCTCGGGTGCTCATCCCCGACAAAGCCGATCCCCGGGTGACGTCGATCACGCCGATCATCCGCGGAGCGGAGTGGATCGAACGGGAGATGGCCGAATTCTGGGGGATCACCTTCAAGGGCCACCCCCGTCCCGAACGCTTGTTGACCAAGGACCATCCTCAACATTTGGACAAGCCGTATCGGTTCAGGAGGATGTCATGACCAAGACCGAGATCCCCATCGGCCCGTTCCATCCTCTTCTCGAGGAAGCGGAATCCTTCACCCTCAAGGTCGACGGAGAAACCGTCGTCGATGTCGAATTGGACATCGGCTGGATGCACCGGGGCCATGAATATCTGTCGGAGGGCAAGACCTTCACCCAATCGATCTATCTTGTCGAACGGATCTGCGGAATCTGTTCGACGTCCCATCCCCTCGCCTGTGTTCACGCCGTCGAGGACGTCGATAATCTCGAGATCCCGGAGCGGGCGGCCTACATCAGGACACTCGTCGGGGAACTCGAACGGATTCACAGCCACCTTCTCTGGCTGGGGCTGGCCGGCCACTTCATCGGTTATGATACGGTCTGGATGTGGGCCTGGAAATGGCGCGAGCCCGTTCTTCAGATGTTCGAAACGATTTCCGGGAACCGCAACCACTACGGGATGTTGCGCGTGGGGGGCGTGGGCCGGGACATCAATCCCGACGACATCCCCGGCCTGCAAAAGATCCTGAATGAAATTGAAAGCAAGCTGGGGATGATCGCCAAAGCCGTGCCCGACGACCCGGTCCTCAAAAGCCGGCTCAAGGGAGTCGGCATCCTGACCAAACAGGCGGCCATCGATTTCTGCGCCGTCGGTCCGACGGCCCGGGCTTCCGGCGTCCCGATCGATGTCCGCAAGGACGAGCCCAATGACGCCTACGGCTGGGTCGATTTCCAGGAGATCGTCCTGCCCAACGGCGATGTCTATGACAAGCTTGTTTTGCGCGTCCTGGAAACGTTCGAATCCATTAAAATCATCCGGCAGTGCCTGGATAAACTCAAAACCGTTTCCGGGCCCATCTTGAATGACGTCAAGGAAATCGGCGTCGGCGAGGGCATCGGCCGGTATGAAGCCCCGCGCGGCGAGGTCTTCCACTATGTCCGGACCGACGGCTCCAACCGGCCCATCCGGCATAAAATCCGGGCACCGAGTTACGTCAATATCCCAACCTTCGCCGCCTCCTGCATCGGGGTTCCGGTGGCCGACGCGCTCCTCACCCTAGCCGCGGTCGATCCGTGCTACTGCTGCACCGAACGGGCCATCCGGGTCCTCACTCCCGATAACGATCCTTGGAACATCGACCTGCTCCGCCTGTCGCGGGAAAAAACCGAGCGCCTCCGGAGAGAAATCCATGGCTAATCCCATCATCCTCCTCGTCCTCGTTCCCCTGGCCGCGGGCTTGATCAATCTCCTCCTGCCGGGCGGGCTGCGAAAGCTCGTGACCCTGCTGAGCGTTGCCTTCGGCATCTATGGCGTAGTCGTCATTTTCACCCGGACGCCTGAACCTGTCTCCCTCTTCGGCCTGACGGTCGCTTCGGCGGATCAAACGTCTTTGTTCGCCCTCATTTTCCTCCAGCTCCTGAGTTTCCTCATTCTTGTCTTCAGTCTCTCCGGGGTGGGAAAAGATATCGCCAAACCCTTCTTCGTCCTTTATCCGCTGACGTTGGCCTTCTGCAACGGCGCCGTCGTCAGCCGGCACGCTCTGGCGTTCTTGATTTTTTGGAGTCTCTCCGGCCTGACCCTTTATGGATTTGCTTTGCTCGGTCGAGGTCCGGGCGCCCCGGCCGCGGCCAAAAAGACCTTCATCATCGTCGGCGGATCGGA
>CAYSGA010000110.1:0-6715 GCA_964430165.1 uncultured Eubacteriales bacterium | reverse complement strand
GATAAACGTCGGCGAGACGACGCTGTCGGCTCCGGCTTTTTTCATTTTAGCGTGTGACCGGACGTCAATTCCCTTGGCCACGACCCGGATCGCGGGATTCAGGCTTTTAGCCGTCACGACGACAAACAGGTTGGCCTCGTCGGTCGGCAGCGAACAGAGGATCCCCCGGGCCCGCCCGATGCCGGCTTTCTGGAGCTCGGCATCCTCGGACGGATCGCCCTGAACCCAGTTGACCTCGCCCATAACCTTCATTTTCTCGATGCGCTCCCCGGACGGATCGACCACGACAAACGGCTTTTTCGTCTGGAGGAGCTCCTGAACGACCGTTTGCGCGGTCTCGTCGCTGCCGCAGACGATGTAATGGTTCGTGAGATTGGCGACGGCTTTTTCCATCTTTCGTCTCCCCAGAATGTGCCGGAGTTCTCCCTCCACGACAAAAGCCGTTATCGAAGAAACGGCGAAGGCGATCGTCCCCAGGCAAAGAATGATATAAACGACGGCGAAAACCCGGGCGGCCGGATGACCGCTCAAATCGTGGACTTCGCCGTAACCGACCGTGGCGACGGTAATGACGGTCATGTAGGCGGCGTCGAGAAGCGTCCATTCGTGACCGCCGAGCAATTTGAATCCCGCGACCCCCAGGACAAGGACAAAAAGGAAGACCGTTAAGGCGGCGATGAGTCGTTTTCTGCTGGCCATGGGCAATGGTGGCGTGCCTGAGAGGATTCGAACCTCCGACCTACGGCTCCGGAGGCCGTCGCTCTATCCAGCTGAGCTACAGGCACGCAGGAACGGCCGGTATTGTATCCGAAGCGGCCGCCGGAGGCAAGGGGCCGGCCCGGGCTTCGATTTAAAAATAAGAAGGAAACATACGAAAGGATCGTCTATAATATCGAAGTTCGATTTATCTGAAGGAGTTCGCCTCATGAAGAGACATCTCGTCGGAGCGATCATCCTGGTCGCCGGCTTCCTCACCTTGCAGGCGCAAATGCCGCCGCAAGGCCCCCCGCTGAAGCTCGAAGACGTCCAGAAGGCCCTCTGCCTCGTGGAAAAGCCCGGGACGGTCCCCGACAAATACAAGATCGGGTTCGAGGCCATCACCCCGAAGGAAACGATGGCTATGCTGTCCTACCTGTCATCCGACTGGATGGAAGGCCGAGAAACGGGCACCTCCGGATACGCCCAGGCCGCCGATTACGCCGCTTCGCTTTTTAAAATGTGGGGCCTCAAACCGGCCGGTGACTTCCCGCCGGCGCCCCGGTCCTCCAGGCGTCCCGGCGCGACGCCGCCGCCCGCCCCGGAACGGAGCTATTTTCAGAACATCGCCTTCAAAGAAATCTCCGATGTCCAGAGTACCATTACGGTCGAAGTCGCCAAGGGCCCCGGCCTTAAAACGAAAGCTTACAAGGGAGGCGTCGACTACGCGACCGGCGGCGGCCCGGCCGAATCGATCACCGCACCCGTCGTTTTCGCCGGCTACGGCATCAGCGAACCGTCGATCGGTTTCGACGAGCTCAAGGGCCTCGACCTCAAGGGAAAAATCGTCCTGATCCTGACCGAAGCCCCGGGCAAGGACAACCCTGATTCCCCGTTCCAGGCCAATAAGGAACTCAAAGAGAAGTACTTTCCGACGTTCCAGGGATACGAAATGATGATGCGACGCGGCGGAGGTCCCCCCCGCTTTTCCAAGGTCGAGGAGATCCGGAACCGCGGGGCCGCGGCCGTCGTCCTGGTCGACAACGCCGGCCGGGACAAGGAGATCTTCCGTGACCTGTCCACGGTGGAGAAGCCCTCCGACGACCGTCCGATCATCGACAAGCCCCGGCTCCGCCTCCAGATCGCAGGCGACGTCTCCGTTCCCATGGGCGGCGGTTCCTCGGTGACCGTCACCCGGGAAATCGCCAACGCCGTCCTCGCGGGGACGGGGCAGACGGTCGACGACCTCAAAAAGAAGATCGAGACGACCATGAAGCCCGCCTCCTTCAATATCCCGGGGGCGAAAATGAACCTGACAACCACGGCCAAAACGGCCCTCGTCCAGAGCCCGAACGTGCTCGGTCTGATCGAAGGCTCCGACCCGGACCTCAAGAACGAATGCTTCGTCATCGGGGCCCATTTCGATCATCTCGGCAAGTGGGAAAACTACGTCTACAACGGCGCCGACGACAACGGCTCCGGCTCGGCGGGCGTCCTGGCCATCGCCCGGGCCATCGCCCTGAACCCAGCCAAACCGAAACGGACGATCCTGTTTGCCCTCTGGACGGGGGAGGAAAAAGGGTTGTACGGCTCCCGCTTCTATGTCGCCAACCCGTTCTTCCCGGTCGAAAAAACCGTCGGCTACCTGAATTACGACATGATCAGCCGGGCGTTCGACGAAGCCGCCCTGGCCCGGGCCGTCCGGCGTTATAACGTCCCCGGGGCCGAGGACATGGTCAAAAAGATCCGGGCGGACCGGTTCGCGAATGTCTTCGTGACGACGGGGACGGATTTCACCGTTCTGACCCGCGAAATGAACGCGTATGTCGGCTTGGACCTGGTTTTTGAGGAAAGCCCCCTCGGCGCCGGTTTCGGCGGGTCGGACCACGCGGCGTTCGCCGCGGCCAAGATCCCGTTCGTCTACTTCATGGCCGCGATGACTTCGGATTATCACCAGACGAGCGACAGCGTCGAGAAGGTCAATGCCGAGCTGTTCACGAAGATCTGCCAGGTCGGTTACCTGACGTCCTTCGCCTACGCCGATAAATAAAGCCGCCGAAGTGGGCGCGGAAGCGGCGGCCTCAGCCGTCGGCCCGGCCGGACTTCTGGAGTTTGGTCCAGGTGTCGCGCAAAGTGACCGTCCGATTGAAGACGGGGGCGCCGGGGCGCGAATCCTTTAAATCGGCGATAAAATACCCCATCCGTTCAAACTGCCAACGCGAACCGGCGGCCGCCGCCGCGAGCATCGGTTCGAGCCGGGCGTCGCGAATCACCTCCAAGGAACGGGGGTTGAGATTCGCCAGCCAGTCCTCCCCTTCCTCCAGTTCGTTCGGGTCGCGCTTGGTGAACAGGGCGTCGTAGAGGCGGACCTCGGTTTCGACGGCGTGGGGGGCCGAAACCCAGTGGAGGGTGGCTTTCGGGCTCCGGTGGTCGGGCGAATCGCCGCCCCGGGTTTCCGGGTCGTAGGTGCATCGCACCTCGAGAATTTCCCCGGTGGCCTGATCCTTGACGATTTCCCGGCAGATGATGAAATAAGCGTAACGCAGGCGGACTTCGCGGCCGGGCGAAAGGCGGAAGAATTTTTTCGGTGGCTCTTCCATGAAATCCTCCCGCTCGATATACAGCGTCCGGGAAAACGGGACCGGCCTCGTTCCCGCTTCCGGGTCCTCGGGATTGTTAACGCAATCCAGTAATTCGACCTTGCCCTCGGGATAATTGGTCAGGACAACCCGGAGCGGCCGAAGGACGGCCATCGCCCGGGCCGATGTTTTATTCAAATCCTCGCGGACGCAGCTCTCTAAAAACGGCGTGTCGACGATACTCGACACTTTGGCCACGCCGATCAGGTCGGCGAACCGGCGGATCGAGGCCGACGTATATCCCCGGCGCCGCAAACCCGAGATCGTCGGCATGCGCGGATCGTCCCAGCCGTCGACCCGGTCCTCCTTGACGAGCAAAAGCAGTTTTCGTTTGCTGAGGACTGTGTGGCTGAGGTTGAGCCGGGCGAACTCGATCTGGCGAGGTTTATGGACGCCGAGCTCGGCCAGAAACCAGTCGTACAGGGGGCGATGGACCTCGAACTCGAGCGTGCAGATCGAATGGGTGATGCCTTCGATCGAATCGGACTGGCCGTGGGCCCAGTCGTACGTCGGATAGAGGCACCAGGCGTCGCCGCGCCGGTAATGGTGGGCCCGGCGGATCCGGTACATGACCGGATCCCGGAGAAGTAGGTTGGGATTAGCCATGTCGATCCTGGCCCGGAGGCTTTTGGAGCCGTCGGAAAACTCGCCGGCCCGCATCCTTCGAAACAGGTCGAGGTTTTCCTCGACGGACCGGTTCCGGAACGGGCTTTCGGTCCCCGGCCGGGTCAGGGTGCCCCGGGTCGCCGTGACGTCCTCCGCCCGGAGGTCGCAGACGAAGGCCTTGCCTTTCCGGATGAGAATCTCGGCGAATTCATAGAGTTTTTCATAATAATCCGAGGCATAGTATTCGCGATCGGCCCAGTCGAACCCGAGCCAACGGACGTCCTCCTTGATCGAGGCGACGTACTCCAAGTCCTCGGTTTCGGGATTGGTGTCGTCGAACCGGAGGTTGCAGAGGCCGTGGTAATCGGTCGCCAGGCCGAAATTCAAGCAGATCGACTTGGCGTGGCCGATGTGGAGGTAGCCGTTCGGCTCGGGCGGAAACCGGGTGTGAACGCGGCCGTCGTTGCGGCCAGCGGCCCGATCCTCCTCGACGATGTCCCTGACAAAATTATCGCGCGGTTTCGCTTCGGCGGGTTCGGTCATGATGCGTTCCCTCTCAGGCGGCGGAGGACCGTCTCGCGTCCGAGAACAGCCATGATTTCAAACAGCCCCGCGCCCTTGGTCCGGCCGCTGACGGCCATGCGGGTCGGATGGATGAGTTCGGAGGCCTTGATGTTCCGTTCGGCGGCCGTCGACCGGTACAACGCCTCCAGGGCCGCGGCAGAAAATTCGGGAAGGGCCTCGATCCGGGCGGCAAGATCGGCCAGGAGGGCTTTGTGTTCGGGCGACTCGAGATGTTTTTTGCGGTCGTCCTCGTCGACCGGGAAATCGTCCCGGAAGAAGAAATCGACCATCGGACCGAATTCGCGAAGCGTCTTGATCCGGAGTTTATAGAGGTCGGCGATCGCCGCCCAGCGGACCTCGTCCGCCGTATCAAAGTCCAACCCGTCACGGTGAAGCTGGTCCCGGAGAAGCGGGACGAGCGCCGGAGTTTCCTTGCGCATGATGTATTCGCCGTTCATCCATTTCAGTTTTACGAGGTCGAACTTGGCCTGGACGTCGTTCATCCGGTCGATGGAAAAAAGGCCCGCCGCCTCGCCGAGCTCGAGGATTTCCCGGCCGTCGGGCGACGTCCAGCCGAGGAAGATCAGGTAATTGGCCAGGGCTTCCGGCAGAAATCCCTCGGCCTTGTATTCGGCCACGGATACGCCGCCGTGTCTCTTGCTGAGTTTCGACCCGTCGGGTCCCAAGATCAGGGGCATGTGGCCGAACCGTGGCGGAGAAACGCCGAACGCTTCGTAAAAAAGAATCTGCTTGGGCGTGTTGGAGATATGATCGTCGCCGCGGAGAACGTGGGTGATGCCGAGCTCCGTGTCGTCGACGACGCAGCAGAAGTTATAAGCGGGCGAGCCGTCGGACTTGATCAGGACCTGGTCCTTGATGTTTTCCGTTTCGACCTCGATCCGGCCGTGGATCAGGTCGTCGTAGGCGATTTTCCGGCCGGGGATGACCCGGTAAAGGATCGCCGCGCCTTCGCGGTAGGCCAGCCCGGAGGGAATCAGGGTTTCGGCCTTCTCCCGATAAAGGTCGAACCGGCGGCTCTGGAAGAGCGGCTCGCCGTCCCAATCCAGGCCGAGCCAACGCAAATCTTCCAGGATTTCGTCCAAAAACCTCTGTTCGGAGCGAATCTTGTCGGTGTCCTCCACCCGGAGAAGAAAACGGCCGCCGGAACTTCGGGCCGCCAGCCAGTTGAACAGGGCCGTCCGGGCGCTTCCCAGATGGAGAAAGCCCGTGGGGCTCGGGGCGAATCGGACGATCAAGGGTTGATTCACGGGAAAAACCTCGGCGGGATTGTATAGCACCTCCCGCCCTCGGTCAAACCGGCGAATCCGGCCTGGGATTTTGCTATAATAACCGGTCATGCGCATCCGTAAAGCCCGCCCCTCGGATCTTCCGGAGGTCCGTAAGTTTGCCGAAACCCTCGGCCTGGACTTCCCGGGCATGGAAAAAGCACCGTTCTGGATGGCCGAGGAGAATCATCGGATCCGGGGAATCGTTTCCCTTCTCACCCACCCCGATTGCCTTGAACTCGTCGCCCTCGGTGTGGACCCGGAGGCCCGGTCATCCGGCCTCGGGGGCCGCTTGATCAAGGCGGTGACGGCCGCCGCCTGCGGGGACGTCTACCTGGCGACCGTCATCCCCGGCTTTTTCGAGCGCCACGGTTTCATCCGGACCTTTCGCGTCCCGCCGGGAATGGCCAAAGACCGGTCCTGGTGCGAAGGCTGTTCCAAAGAAAGCTGCACGGTGATGGTCAGGACGAACGGATGAACCCTCCCCTTTTTCCCGAATTCAAACCTCTTTCGCTTGAAGACCGGCCGGTCGTCCAGGGATTTTTCGACCGGTATCCGGCCGAAGCCAGCGAATATTCCTTCGGCAACAATTTCATCTGGCGGCGATTCGATCATCCGCGGTGGACCGTCCTTCACGGGAACCTCTGTCTCGTCTTCGACCCTCCCGGGCAACCGTCCTATGCCCTCGCTCCCGTCGGAGAGTCCGAAATTCAGAAGACCGTCCAAACCCTGCTGGACGTCGTTCCCCGTTTGGTCCGCGTCCCCGCCGCCTTCATCCAAAAACACGGCGATGGCTTTCAGCACGAGCCCGAGCGTGATGCCTTCGATTACGTTTACGCGACGGAGGACCTGGCCGAACTACAAGGGAAGAAATACGACGGCAAGCGAAACCGCATTCGTAAATTCGAACGGGAGCACACCTGG
>CAYSGA010000109.1:0-6716 GCA_964430165.1 uncultured Eubacteriales bacterium | reverse complement strand
CAACGTCCAGATCCTCTACGGCGGCATCGTCCTGATGATCGTCTCCTTGATCCGCACAGGTTTCGCCGGGGTCCGGGTGACGATCCCGAATCTCAACCTGGCCGAAGGTGCCCAATACCTGGGCTTGATCTGGCCGATGATGTTCTGCATGATCGCCTGCGGGGCGATCTCCGGCTTTCACGCCCTGGTCGCCGGCGGGACGACGGGCAAACAGCTGGCCAAGGAAACCCATGCCCGCACGGTCGGATACAACGCCATGCTCCTGGAATCCCTGTTGGCCGTCTGCGTCCTACTGGCGATCGGCGCGTTTCTTAGCTTCGGCGACTATAAATCAATCGTCTGGCCGTCCGACCCGGCGGTCAAGTCCAATCCCATCCTCGGATTTTCACTGGCCGCGGGACATCTTTTCAACAAAGGGCTGGGGATTCCTACGGCTCTCGGGACCGTCTTCGGCATTTTACTGGTCGAGGGATTCGTCGTCACGACGCTCGACGCGGCCGTGCGCTTGAACAGGTATCTGTTCGAAGAGCTCTGGGAAATCGTTTTCAGGAAAGTCCCCGCCGTTCTCAAACGGCACTGGGTCAACGCCGGGATTTCCGTCCTCATCATGTGGGGGCTGGCGTCCTCGAATACTTTCACCCTTCTCTGGCCGATCTTCGGGACGGCGAACCAACTGCTGGCGGCCATGAGCCTGCTGGCCGTTTCGTCCTGGCTGATGCTCCGAAAAAGGCGGGCCTGGTTCACGGAGATTCCGGCCTTGTTCATGCTGGTCACGACCATCGCTTCCCTGGCGATCTTGTTCCGTCAGTATCTCCGGGCGAAGAATTTCGTCCTGGCGGCGGCCGCCGCGGCCCTCTTTGCCTTAGCCATGGGCGTGGTGGTGCTGGTGATCCGGTTGTTCCGAAAGGAGCACGTCCGGTCCGCGACGTCCGCTTGAACGGGGGCCGCTCAGGGATCAGCGCAACGTTTCGTACGCCTTCTTGTTGGCGTTGGTTTGAAGGATGAGCAGAATCGCTTCCTTCCCCGATGCGCTGGCATAGGCGGTGTGGATGTCGATCACCGCGTTGCCCAGAAGGGCGCCGACTTCGGCCCCGGCCCCGATTCGGTCGCTGATGACGACGGTCAGAACCGATTGGGATTTCACCTTGTACCCGAGCGTCCGCAGGGCCGTCTCGGCTTTTTTATTGTCCGAGGTCAGCAGACGGAACCGGCCTTCCTCGGGAAAGGACGTCACGCACATCGCCCTGAGGTTGACGCCGGCGTTGGCCAGCGTTCCGAGCACCCGGCCCAGAATCCCCGGTTCATTCGGGGTGATCACTTCGAGTTCGGAATCGACCTTGACGTCCTTCACGATGGTTCTCCTTGGAGGGGCAATCATAAACCCAAATGCGGAACGAAGGCAAGACGATCAATTCTTGTTAAACAGGACTTGTATTGTCAAACAGGACTTGGAGAAAATCTCTCTTGACAATGCCCCGTCCCGGTGTTAAAAGTTAATGAGAGAGTGTATGGGCAGTTAAAACATCCCATGTTTCAATTTTTCGAGAAGGAGGGATCGGCAATGAGATCTAAAAAAGTGATGGTGTTTCTCGTCGTTCTGCTCGCCATCGGGCTGGTCGGCTCGTACGCCGAGACGAAGAAATGGCGGCGGACAGGGGCCAACACGTTCGCCCGCGTTCAAGGAAAGATACCGACGGCCGAGGTCATGAAAACGCTGGCCGAAAAATATGCCGGCGACATCAAAATCGGCATGGATCAAGTCGGGCAGGGAGATCTTTACGAGCCCGTCATCCAGGCCTTGAAAGCCGGCGTATTCACCGAGGCCTCGCTTCCGCCCGGGGAAAAATTCGCCTGGATGTTCTTCCGGTCGGCCGGGCGGGTCAAGGTGTGGAACGACGTCGAATGGGCGGGGACCAAGCCCCTCGACGTGTTCCTCTTCGACGTGAAAACGCCGACCAGGATCTACACCTACGCTATGCCCCGGCCCTGCGGCAACCTGGCCCTCTATAAAGCGATCGACGCGATTCCACCCGCTCTGCCCGCGACTTGCCGGCTCGTAGTCAGCCCGATGAAGGCGAACCTTAACGAACCCGTCATTGTTGACATGTGCGGGACGCAGAACGCCGGCTCGATGACCGTCGAGGTCTTCAACGCCCAGGGCGTCAAGATCGCGACCCGGGCGCTGACGCCGGCCGATTGCAAGTGGCAGACCACCTTCGACAAGGCCGGGGAGTATGTCTTCAAGGCCTCGGCCGTCAACGCCGACGGGATCCTCTCGTCCAACCCCTGCGAAGTCGCGGCCTACATCAATGCGCCTCCGGTCTGCAAGCTGTGGACGTCCTGCCTCCCCTGCGAGGACTATGTCGGCAAGCCGATCACCTTCGACGCGAACGGCTCAACCGATCCCGACGGCCAGCTGGTCAAGGCGATTTTTGAAATTACCGACGAAACCGGCAATGTCATCGATTCCTACACGGCCAACGCGAAGCCGTTCACGTGGCAGAAGGTCTTCAACGCGGCCGGCAAATACGGCGTCAACGTTTCCGTCTTCGACGACATGGGCGCCGCCTCCTCTTCGGCCGATCCCTGCAAGCTCACCTTCGACGTCACCCAGAAGAAATTTTTCTGGGTGGTCGAAATCGGCGGGCTGCTGGCCCGCGGAACCTACACGGGGTACTTCTTCGGGCGCGTCGGCATGCTCTGGAACCTCGTCCCGGACCTGCTGGACGTCATCCTGACCATGGGTCCGGCCATTCCGACCCAGGGTGATCCGTGGAAGGTCCTCTTCATGGCGAACGCGGTGGCCAGCCTCCATCTCGGCCCGTCCGTTTACGTGGGTGCCGGTCTGGGGTACACCACGAAGGAACAAACCGTGCGGAAGAGCGGATTGGATTTGATCGGCCAGTTTGGCGTCAACATCTTCAACCACTACACCTCCGCCGGGTCGATCTTTGCCGAAGCTCGGATTCCGGTCCTGACGTCCGATCGCCCGGTCGACGACCACTACAAGCTCCTGCTCGGCTTCCGCTACATCTTTTGAGTCGGGTGAATTTCCACGGCCGCCCCGCCTGATTGGCGGGGCGGTCTTTTTTTTCCCATGAGAATCGCGATCATCGGAGCCGATGGCCAGCTCGGAACGGACCTGGTCCCCGCCCTGAAAGGGCAGGATGTCGTTCCGTTGTTCTGGCCGGAATTCGACATCACCCGAGCCGAGGCCGCAGCCGAGACGCTTTCCCAAATCCGGGCGGACGCGGTCATCAACACCGCCGCGTTTCACCGGGTGGACGAATGCGAGGACCGGGCCGACTCGGCCTTTGCCGTCAACGCGCTTGCCGTCCGGGATCTGGCCCGGACCTGTCGGTCCCTGGGGGCCGTCCTGGTCCATTTTAGCACGGATTACGTCTTTGACGGGACGAAGCGGACGCCCTACCTCGAAGAGGACCGGCCGGGACCGCTCAGCGTTTACGCGGCTTCGAAACTGGCCGGAGAGCATTTCGTCCGGGCCTATGCGGATCGGGCCTTTGTCATCCGGACCTGCGGGCTTTACGGGAAGTCGGGTTGTTTGGGGAAAGGGCGGAACTTCGTCGAAACGATGCTCCATCTGGCGGCCTCGGGCCGCAAGGAGATCAAGGTCATTGACGACCAGGTCGTCACCCCGACTCCGACCATGGAGCTGGCCGCGCGCGTCGCCGAATTAGTCCGGACGGACGCCTACGGCCTTTATCACATGACCGCGGAAGGGTCGTGTTCCTGGCATGAATTCGCCCGGGCGATCTTCGAGCTTGCGGGCCGCGACCCGTCAATCGTTGTTCCCGTAGACTCGGCGGCTTTCGGGGCCAAAGCCCGGCGGCCGGCCTATTCCGTCCTCGAAAACGCCAGGATGAAAGCGACCGGCTTGACCCCGTTTTCCTTATGGCGGGACGCGTTGTCGGCGTATCTCAGTGGGATTTCTTCCGTTTCGCGCGGTCGGACGGAATAAAAGAAGCGGGGAAAAGAGAAGAAGCGCGGGGACAGGTCTTTAGCCCTGTCCCCGAACCCCCCGGATTTTAGTAGATTTTTACGCGGAAAGCTTTCCGAGTTTTGACAGTTCTTCGTTATAGTACTTGCGGTAGAGAATTTCCCACTCGCGGCTGCCTTCCTCGATCGGTTTTTTCTGGGACTGGATCTTGTCGATCGCTTTTTTATCGAGCTGGTCGTAGAGGCGCATCTCCTCTTCGATCGCCCGGACGATCGACAACCGGACTTCGTTCGGTTCGTCGAGGTACTCGACCGTGTCGTTTTTCGAGAGGACTTCCAGGATTTTGGTGCTCAGGTAATTGATCTTTTCCCGGGACAGGCGGCTGCTCATAACACGATGTTCCGTTCCCGGGCCAGTTTGGTCTTGATCATCCGGAACATCGTTTGATATTCCAGGTTCTCCCGGCGGATTTTTTCCATATGTTTCGTGAGAATTTCCCGGACTTCAAGGTCGAGGCGGTCCTCTTTCTGGAATTCCTCGGTGATCTGGGAGGTAATCTCCTCGAGAATCCGCTCTTTGTTTTCGACCAGAACCTTGCCGTCTTTTAACAAACTGCGCAGAATCAGGCCAGCCAGGTGTTCGATCTGATTCTTATTAAGTCTCATGTCCGGAATACAATACAACAAAAGTCCGGACTAAATCAAGACGATGAACGGGGCTCCCGTCGAATCCTGAACCCGGGCCAGCGCGATCAGACGCTTTTCCGGGTCAAAAAGCCGGACGACATCCCCGGAGGCGGGCCTCGGGTCAGGAGGGGCGGCGGCGGCCGGGCCGGAGAAATCGATTGAACGTCCGTTATTGACCATCGCCCGGCCGGCGGCCGTCAATTCGATCCTGGGGAGGTCCGCGAGAAGCGCTTCCAGCGGGGTCAGAAAGAAATCGAGGCGGCCGTCCCGGGCCGCGGACTCGATCCCCTCCATCGTCCGGGCGTTTTCCAGACGGTATCCGCCGCAGGAGGTCCGGACGAGCCGGGAAAGATGGGCGCCGCATCCCAGCGCCGCGCCGAGGTCGTGGGCCAGGGCGCGGATGTAGGTTCCGGCCGAGCAAGTTGTATCGAAATCGAAATAGGGCGGGATGAACGTCCGGAGAACGAAACGCTCGACCCGGACCCCTGCCGGGCGGCGCTCGATTTCGATTCCGCCGCGGGCGTAGGAGTAGAGCGGTTTTCCGGCCAGTTTTTTGGCTGAAAACGGCGGGGCGAGTTGGACAAACGCCCCTTGAAAACGGGCCATCGCCCCGCGAAGCTCCGCTTCCGTCGGAAGAACGTCCGCCTCCGGACCGACAGGGTTTCCCGTCCGGTCATAGGTGTCTGTCGCCCGGCCGAGACGGATCGTTCCTTCATACGTTTTTCCGGAAATTCCGAAAAACGGGAACAACCGGGTCGCCTTTCCGACGCCGACCAGAAGAAGGCCTTCGGCGAACGGGTCCAGGGTGCCGAAATGTCCGGCTTTTTTCGTCCGGAGGATTTTCCGGAGACGGACGACGCAATCGTGAGACGTCGGGCCGGAGGGTTTGCGGACGAGGATAAGGCCGTCCATGACGACGGCTAGAGGGAGCCGGGAGGGGCGGGTTGGGCGGCCAGCAATCCTTCGACGGAAGCCATCACCTCGGCCGAAACTCGGGGGAACGGGCCGTAGACCGTGAATCCGGCGGCGTGGGCGTGGCCGCCGCCGCCGAAATGTTCGGCGATCGCCGCGGCGTGGGCCGAGCCCTTGGACCGGATGCTGACCCGGAAAACGTCGCGCTCCATCTCCTTGAAAAAGAGGACGACCCGCACGCCGATGACCGATCGGGCCTGGGTTGTGATATCCTCCGTGTCGACTTCCCGGAGATTGAGTTCGATCAAGTCCTTACGGAACATACCGATCTGGGCGATCGTCCCGGCGGGGTTGAGGCGGAGGGTCGAGAGGACCCGCCCCAGGAGGATCACCTTCTCCGGGCGGTTGTTATGGAAAAGCGCTTCGCTCGTTTCGATGGGCCGGGCTCCGGCCAAGACAAGCTTATAACAGGCGGCGAACGCCCGGGCCGTCGTGTTGGAAAATTGGAACGAACCCGTATCGGAAACGACGGCGCAGTAAAGGTGGTTGGCGATCGCGGGCGTCGGAGCGACCCCGGCCGCCTCGCAGAAGTCGAGAACGAGCTCGGCGACGGCCGGCGCCTCCGCGTCGACCCAGTTGATGTCGGCGTACCGGCTGTTGGAGTAGTGATGGTCGATGTTGATTTTGAAATAGCCGTCCAGCCCCGTCTGTCCCGAGCGGGACACGTCGGCGCATTCCAGCAGGACGACCGCGTCGTAGCCCGTGGAGGCGATCTGCCCGATCCGGATGCGGCGGCATTCCGGGAACACGTTGAAGGGGACGGGGATCGGGTCGGTGATGACGTAGTCGGCGGTCTTGCCCATCAATTCAAAGGTCTCGGCCAAGGCCAGCCCGGAGCAAAGGGAGTCGCCGTCGGGCCGGAGATGGGAGGTGACGGCCAGACGCTGGCAGTCCCGGATCTTCCTGACGATGTCGTCAACCGGTTTTGTCGTCATGGGCATCCTCGACCAAAATCCGCGAAATCCGCTCGACCGATTCGGCCGAGGCGTCGATTGCAAAAAACAGCTGCGGATTGTACTTGAATTCCGCCGCGGCGCGGTCCTGCTCCGGCGCGGCGGCCCGGTTGAGTGCGAATTCGATCTGCACCGTGCTCGTCTCGA
>CAYSGA010000108.1:0-6772 GCA_964430165.1 uncultured Eubacteriales bacterium | reverse complement strand
TTCGGCCCGCAGGTCTTCGTCGCGGAAGCAACGGACGATCTGGAAATAGCGGTCGAACCCCGAAATCATCAGCGTCTGCTTGAACTGCTGGGGCGACTGGGGCAGGGCGTAAAAACGGCCCTTATACATCCGGCTCGGGACGAGATAATCGCGGGCGCCCTCGGGCGTGGGGTTGGCCAGGATCGGCGTCTCGATTTCTAGGAATCCGTTGCCGCTCATGTAATTACGGACAGCCAGGGCGGCGTCGTGCCGGAGGCGGATCTGGCGCTGCATCTTCGGCCGGCGCAGGTCCAGGTAGCGGTACTTGAACCGCAGTTCCTCGGACGCTTGCGGCGGGTCGGTGATCGAAAACGGGGGGAGCTTGGACACGGCGAAAACATGAAGGCCCCGGGCTTCGACCTCGACCTCGCCCGTCGGAATCTCGGTGTTGACGGCCGAGCGATGGCGGACGCGGCCGCTGACACCGACGACCGATTCGTTTCGAAGTTTCTTGGCCTCCTCCATCAATCCGGGTTTGTCGGATTGGAAGACAACCTGGGCCAGTCCCTCGCGGTCTCGAATATCGACAAAAACCAAGTGGCCCATGTCCCGGGTTTTCTGAACCCAGCCGCAAAGAACGACGTCCCGTCCCTCCTCGGCCGGCCGTAGCAGGCCGGCATAGTGGGTCCGTTTCCAGGTCGCGGAAGAGATTTTTTCACTCATCGGAATCTCGCATGTTTCGGGGAATGCCGCCGTTATTCTAGAGGATTTTCAACGGGTTGTCCAAAAAAGGGAGGGAACGGGCGGGACGGGTTGGTTATCGGGGTCAGCGGGTCTTTCCCAGAAGGGCGGAGAGCAGGGCCTGGGGCGTTCCGGCCGTCTGGGTTCCCGTGGCCATGTCCTTGAGAAGAAACTCGCCCTTGGCCAACTCGTCCTCACCGATGATCAGGACCCAGGCGGCCCCGAGTTTGTTGGCCCGGCCGAACTGGCTTTTAAAACCCCTTTCGGCGAACTCGACGAGCGTTTCGAGGCCGCCGTCCCGGAACAGGCGGGCCAGCTCGATAGCCTTAGCTTTCGCCGCCTCTCCGGCATGAACGGCATAGACGAATCTGCGCGGCTCGGGTTTGAT
The DNA here is from genome assembly GCA_964430165.1 of uncultured Eubacteriales bacterium. Classification (GTDB taxonomy): domain Bacteria; phylum Acidobacteriota; class Aminicenantia; order Aminicenantales; family UBA4085; genus JAAZPG01. Next base: position 5,664 of record CAYSGA010000108.1, on the reverse strand, counting down.
CGTGAGCGTGGAGATCAGCCGCTCGACGCCGCAGGCGAATCCGATGCCGCAGATGTCCGGCCCGCCGAAGTCCTTCATCATGTCGTCGTAGCGGCCGCCGCCCAGCAGGGCGTTCTGCTGTCCACCGCTCTTATTGATCATCTCGAAGGCCGTCTTCGTGTAATAATCGAGCCCGCGGACGAGGTTCGACTCGACCCGGTAGGGAACGCGAGAAAGGTCGAGATATTTCCGAACGCCGGCGAAATGGTCGCGGCATTCGGGACAGAGGAATTCCGTGATTTGGGGGAAGCTCTTGGTCAGCTCCCGGCACGATTCGACCTTGCAGTCGAAAATCCGGAGGGGGTTGATCTCGATCTTGCGGCGGCAGTCTTCGCACAGGCCGTCCCGGAATTTTTCGGCGTGGGCTCGGAGCGCCCGGGAATACCCGGGCCGGCAGGCCCGGCAGCCGACCGAATTGATAAGGGTTTCGGTCCCGGTGACGCCGAGGGAACCCAGCATCGTGTCGGCCATTTCGATGATTTCGGCGTCGATGGCCGGGTCTTTTTCACCGAAGATTTCGACGTCGATCTGGTGGAACTGCCGGTAACGCCCCCTCTGGGGCTTGTCGTAACGGAACATCGGGCCGATGAAGTAAAACCGCATCGGCGTACCCAGCAGGTCGAGCCGGTGCTCGACGATGGCCCGGGCCACCGACGGCGTGTATTCCGGCCGGAGAGTGATCGACCGGCCGCCCTTGTCCACGAAGGTGTACATTTCCTTCTGGACGATGTCGGTCGTCTCGCCGGTGCTTTTTTCGAAGAGCTCAGTGGGCTCGATGATCGGGGCCCGCAATTCGCGGTAGCCGTACCGGCCGAAGAGCGCGGATACGGCCGCTTCGACGAACTGCCAGATTTCCACCTCGCCGGGCAGGATGTCATGGGTGCCCTTGACGGCGGCGAGTTCCTTTTTCGGAGCTTGGTCTGAACTCACGAGGCGACGTAGACCCCCATCTTGCGGAACTTGGCGTAGCGCTCGTCGACGAGAACGTCGGCCGTTTTGGTTTTGAGTTTGGCCAGCGTCTGGTGGAGGATTATATCCGTGTTATTGAAGGTTGTTTCGGGATCGATATGCGCGCCGCCCGGCGGCTCGGGAATGATCTTGTCGATGATCCCGAGCTTCAGCAGGTCGGCGGCCCGGATATGCAGATTTTCGGCGGCTTGCTGGACGGCCGACTGGTCCTTCCAGAGGATGGCCGCGCAGCCTTCGGGGGTGATGACCGAATAATAAGCGTTTTCGAGCATGAGTATTTGATCGCCGACACCGATCCCGAGCGCGCCGCCGCTCCCGCCTTCGCCGATGATGACGCAGACGATCGGGACGCGAAGGCCGGACATGATCTTCAAGTTGGAGGCGATCGCCTCGGCCTGGCCCCGCTCTTCTGCCCCGATTCCCGGGGCCGCGCCTTGTGTATCGATGAAGGTGATAATCGGGAACCCGAATTTTTCCGCCTCCTGGAACAGGCGGTACGCTTTGCGGTAACCTTCGGGATTCATCTGGCCGAAGTTGCGGTCAATGCGTTCGCGGGTCGTCCGGCCTTTCTGCTGACCCATCACGGCCACGGTCTGGCCTTTATAGAACGCCAGGCCGGCAACAAGGGCCGGGTCGTCGCCGAACCGGCGGTCGCCGTGCATTTCCATAAAATCGGTCATCAGCGCGTTGATGTATTCGAGGGTCAGCGGCCGCTTGGGATGACGGGCGACCTGGACGATCTGGCTCGGGATCAGCCGCGGCTGGAGTTTCTGCCATTCAGTTTCGATTTCGAGGCGGAGGGCGGCGACTTTTTCCTTGGTTCCCGGCTCTCCGGCCAGGAGAAGGACATCGATCTGCTCCTTCAAGGCGGCGATGGGCTTTTCGAGCGTATAAAAACTCTCAGGTTTTGTCATCGAACTCTCTGTAAGGTGAAATGATACCCGGATATTCTATAGGCCGTCCCGAAGGCCTGTCAAGGGAAGGATGGGAGGCATTCCCAGCCTTGAGCGATTTTCCGGAAATAATTCCAGAACAGATATCGTTTTTCCCTTTTTCAGGGGAAGTCCAGCTTGGAAAAGGATCAGGCCGAGGGTTTGGATTTCTTCTTCGTCGAAATGTGCAACGGGACGTACAGCGGACAGAATCCGATGAAACTCGTCACAATGAAGATGACCGCCAGGATTCCGAGGACAATGGCCAGCGTCCCGTTGATCTGTTTCAGGCAATAAAGGACCACGATCGCGGCGGCAACGACGAATCGGATGATCCGGTCGACCGAACCCATGTTGGTTTTCATTAATCTCTCTCCTTTTCGACGGGCAAACACCCCGCCTTTGCCTTATAAATAATTCAGAAACCGGAAAACGTCAAGAAAATAGCGAAAACCGGGGAAAATCGGGGAGGAAATCGATGCCAGGATACCCATTTTCCGATTTCTTTCCGATTTTTTAACTTATTTGTTATGAATGTGTTAAACGACTAATAATTCCGGAATTTGGGGAATGAGTGACGTGTCCCCCTTTTAGGGGGAGGGCCGCCCCCTTAGGGGCCCGGGCACCGATTTATTCAGCCCAACCGTTTGGCGAATTCGCGGACGGCCGCCTCGTCGAACTTCGAGACCGAGGCGGAGACCTTCGCGACTTTTTTGACAATGGTCCGCTCGAGGAAATTCATTTTGTCGAAATCGAAGGCCCCCCCGAAAAAGGCGACGGCCACGGCAACGGCGGTCAGGTCCGGCGGAAAGGCCTTTTCGAGCTGTTGGCGGGCTTTTTCGCCCTCCTCCATGCAGCTGATGAACAGCCCCAGTTTCTTCTGACGCAGAACGTCGCGGTTTTTCTCGCAGAACGCCCGGACGGATTTCTGGATCATGCCGGCGTGGATGGACCCGCCGACAATCACCACATCGCAGTCGTCCAAGCCCGGGGACGGGTCCTTCTTCAAATCGGAAAGGACGGCGCCGGGAAGAAGCGAGGCCAGGGTCTCGGCATATTTACGGGTGCAGCCGTGGTTTGTGGTATAAGCGATCATCGTTTTCATGAAATCCTCCTCCGTCCAAAATCTTATACGTTTAAGAAGAGCTCGGGTTTTAAAATCGGAAATCGGTGCCAGGTTACTCATTCCCCTATTCTTTTAATTGGGGAATGAGTAACCTGGCACCGATTTTCCCCGAATTAACGGGGAGCAGGGGCGGCGGGCGTTTGTCGCTGCCGGGCGACTTCGAAAAAAAAGACCGAAGCGGCCGAGGCAACGTTGAGGGAATTGACCTTGCCCCGCATGGGGATGGACAGGACCCGATCGCATTTTTTCCGGATCAGCGGGCGAAGGCCACTTCCCTCCGAGCCGAGGACGACGCCCACGGGCTGAGTGTAGTCAAATTCGAAAAATAGGCCGTCGCCGCCGCCTTCTGCCCCGATGAGCCAGAAACCCCGCTTTTTGAGCGCCTCCATGGTCTGGGCGAGATTGGGGACACGGGCGACGCGGAGGTGTTCGAGCGCCCCGGCCGACACTTCAAAGACGGTCTCCGTCAAGCCGGCCGAACGGCGCTCGGGAAGCACCACGCCGTCCGCTCCGGAGCCCTCGGCGCTCCGGAGAATGGCTCCCAGATTCTGGGGGTCTTCGATCTCGTCGAGAAGGACGAGGAAGGGAGAAGGACCGGCGGAAACGAGAATTTCATCAAGCGAAACATATTCCTTCGGTGAGAGAACCGCGACGACGCCCTGGTGGCGGGGCGACATCTTGTCGAGGGCCTGTTTCGGGAGGAAGAGGTAGGGGATATGGTTCGTTTTGGCCAGGCCGATGATCGTCCCGAGCGGCCGGTGGCCTTCCTCTTTCTGAAGGAACAGCTTGTTGACGCGCCGGGGCGAGGCCTTGAGGATTTCGACGACGGGATTGATGCGGTTGATTTGATCCATGATCGCTCCCCGCGATTATACGCCGAATTATTTGGGGACGCATCCCCCTGAATAGGGGACATGTCCCCAAAAATACTTGTTGAGCGGGATGGCGCCGAATTGTATAATACCGCGAACTTTCGGAGCCCTCCCATGAAGGCGGTCCTCGTTCTTGAAGACGGCAGCGTCTGGCCGGGCGAAGGTTTCGGAGCTTTCGCCAAGGTCTCGGGGGAAGTTGTTTTCAACACCGGAATGGTCGGCTACACCGAATCCATCACCGACCCGTCCTATCACGGCCAGATTCTCTGCCAGACGTATCCCCTGATGGGGAATTACGGCGTTTCCCCGAAATCCTTCGAATCCGACAAACCCAAGATCCAGGGATATATCGTCAGCGAACACTGCGAAACCCCGTTTCACGCATCATCGGAAAAAAGCCTTGATGTCTGGTTCAAGGAGCACGGCATCCCCGGGATCGCCGGCCTCGATACCCGGGCCTTGGCCAAGAAGCTCCGCCTCCACGGCGTCATGCTCGGAATCCTCGAGACGTATTACACCAAGGTCGACCTGGCCGCCTTGCGCCGCGAAGCCCGCTTGATCCCGGACCCGAACAAACGCCACCTCGTCGGAGAAATGACGGTCAAGAGGATTAAGGTTTACAACCGCGATCGGGCCAAAACCGTCGTCCTGATCGATTGCGGGGCGAAGCTCAACATCCTCCGAAGCCTTCTCCACCGCGAGGTGAAGGTCGTCCGGGTGCCGGACGACACGCCGGCCGCGAAAATCCTCGAATACGCTCCCGACGGCCTCTTCGTCTCGAACGGGCCCGGTGATCCCAAAAAATGCGCGGCGACGATCGAAACCCTTCGCTTTTTTCTGCAGGGCCGGATTCCGATCTTCGGCATCTGTCTCGGCAATCAGCTACTCTCGCTGGCCGCGGGGGCCGACACCTACAAGCTCAAGTTCGGCCACCGAAGCCAGAACCAGCCGTGTCTGGAGGAAGGAACGAGGCGCTGCTACATCACCAGCCAGAACCACGGGTATGCGGTGGACGTCCGCACCCTCCCCAGGGACTGGCATCCGTGGTTCACCAACGCCAACGACGGAACGAACGAAGGCGTCCGCCACGCCTCCAAACCGTTTTTCAGCGTTCAATTTCACCCGGAGGCCGCGCCCGGGCCGACCGACACGGACTTCCTGTTCGACCGTTTTTGCGGAATGCTCTGATGAAAAAAACAAAGATCCTGATTCTGGGAAGCGGCGCCCTCAAAATCGGCGAGGCGGGCGAATTCGATTATTCCGGAAGCCAGGCCATCAAGGCCCTCAAGGAAGAGGGCCTCGAGGTCGTCCTGGTCAATCCCAACATCGCCACGATCCAGACCTCGGAATTCCTGGCGGATAAAATCTACTTCCTGCCCGTCATTCCCTCCTTCGTCGAGAAAGTCATCGTCCGCGAGAAACCGGACGGCATCCTCCTTTCATTCGGCGGTCAGACCGCCCTCAACTGCGGAGTCGCCCTGGCCAAATCGGGTGCGCTCGCCCGCCACGGCGTCGAAGTCCTCGGGACCCCGATCCGATCGATCGAAGACACCGAGGACCGGGAGCGTTTCAACGCCCGCCTGGCCGAAATCGGCCTGAAATCCCCCAAGGGAGTCGCCGCCTCAACGATCGAGCAGGGGCTTCAAATCGCCCGGCGGATCGGATACCCGGTCATGGCCCGCGTCGCCTACGCCCTCGGCGGGCGCGGCAGCGGCCTGTCGCAAAA
>CAYSGA010000107.1:0-6786 GCA_964430165.1 uncultured Eubacteriales bacterium | reverse complement strand
ATATCGCCTCGCACGGGAGGCCGGACGAAAGCGTCCCGGCGCGGTCCGCGCTCGTTCTCTCGAGGAGCCGCGGCGACGACGGCGACCTCCGGGCGGAGGAAATCTCCGGATTGGGAATGGACGCCGATCTTGTCGTCCTTGCGGCCTGTCACACCGCGTGCGGGACCTTCGCCTCCACGGAGGGGGCGGGCGGATTGCCCCAGGCCTTCATGCACGCGGGAGCCAGGTCGGTGATGGCGACGCTCTGGCGCGTGCCGGACCGGTCGACCGCGGAGTTCATGGCGGATTTCTACCGCCACCTGAAATCCGGGCTGGCGAAATCCGACGCCCTCCGGGCGACGAAACTGGATATGATTGGCCGCGGCCGTTCGCATCCCTTCTTCTGGGCCGGATACGTTCTTCAGGGCGACCCGGATGGGAAAATCGTGTTCCGATAATCCAGCCTGTGTTTGACAGCCCCGGTGTCCTCGCCTAGAATACCTCCACATGCTTTCCGCGCGCTCGCCCCGGGAAAATTCCGGCCGCCTCGGGAAATCCGCCATGGGCCTCGGCTTTTCCCTAGTCGGAATCGCCGACGTTTCATCCGTCCGCGAGACGTTCCGCTTGCCGGAAAAGCTCCGCAACCGGTTCGACCGGGCCTTCGCCCTCGGCAAATGCTTGCTCGACACCGTGCTCGACGATATCGACGACCATCCCACCCCCCTTTACTTCCACCACTACCGCCAGCTCAATTTTTTTCTGGACCGGGCGGCCTTCCTGCTCGCCTCGGAAATCCAGGCTTCGGGTTTTCTCGCCCTTCCGGTCCCGGCCTCGCAAGTTCTGGATGGGGAAAAACAAACCGCCCACGTCTCCCATAAAAAGATCGCGGTCCTGGCGGGCCTGGGCCATATCGGCCGCAACAACCTTCTCGTCCATCCCACCTTCGGTTCCCGGATCCGCCTGGTGACAATCCTGACGAACATGCCTCTGGAAGCCGGCGCTCCTTCGGACGCGGACTGCGGCTCCTGTGTCGACTGCCTGGCCTCCTGCCCGGCCCGGGCGATTAAAACAAGACCGGAGGATTTCGACCATCGCGCTTGTTTCGAAAAGCTCGAGGAGTTTCGCCGGCTCCGGTTCGTGAGCCAGCATATCTGCGGAATCTGCGTCAAGGCCTGCCGCGGCCGTGGGTCCGCTTGAAATTCCCCTCGATTCGAATATATTAGAAACCGGGAAAGAGAGAATACCATGAAAAAATCGCTTCTTTTCGTCCTGTTTCTGACGTTCCTCGGGGCGACCTCTTCTTTTGCCCAGGAGGACGCATCCGCGGAGAACACCGAAATTCCGCCCGGCTCCTACAAATCGTGGAGCGCGCTTCCGATCCTGATGTATGACAACGACATCGGATTCGGCTACGGAGCCAAGGCCAAGCTCATCGATTTTCTGGGGATTAAGGAATCCTTCGACCTGATCCTGTTCAATTCCTCCAAGGGCGAGCGCTGGTATGTCTTCACGTTTTCGATGCCCGACGTCGAAATCCGCCAGAGGAAGACATACCCCCTTTCCTTCGACCTGAAGGCCGAATACGACAAGTTCCTGAAATACTCCTACTACGGCCAGGGGATGGATTCCCGCGAGGACGACGAGACGATCTTCACCCATGAAGTGAAGAGCCTCTTCCTGACCTTCGGCCGCGGCTTCACTGCGAATTTTTCGGCCTCCGCATCTTATGTTTTCCGGACGATCGATTATTACGGTGTCCAGGAGGGTCCTTTTGCCGACGAATTGAGCAAGCTGAAGAAGAAATCCGCCCCCTACATTTCCCTGGCTTTCAGCTATGACACCTCTGACAGTCAAATTCACCCGACTCGGGGTTTCCGATTGCTTCTTCAAGAAGACCTAGCCGCCGGTTTTGTCGGAAGCAAGGATGCGTCCTTCAACCGGATCACTCTCGATTTCCGGAAGTACATGCTGGTCTTCGGCGAGAAGGATGTGTTTGCTTTCCGGACACTCGTCCAATATATTGACGGCGACAACATCCCGCTGTTCGACTTGTCCTCGCTGGGCGGCGGCAGCACCCTTAATGTGATGCGGGGATTCGGCCTTAACCGTTTCCTGGACAAGGGAAAATTCCTGGCCAACGTCGAATACCGTTTCCCGATCTGGTGGAGGTTCGGCGGCAACCTGTTTGTCGACATGGGAAACGTCTGGTCGCGTCTCGGTGATGTCGATTTGGGCAAGACGGTCATGGATTACGGCCTGGGCCTGCGTTTTTACATGGACGATTTCGCCGTCCGGGTGGATTTCGGGTTCAGCACGGAAGGGACGCGGCTTTATTTCAATTTCGGGCACATCTTTTAGCGACTTGCCGGAAAATTTTCGATTTTGGCACGCAGAGCGTTTCTCTGTCCATTCCACCTCAAAATCTTCTCTAAAAAACCGTGCCAAGTGAACGAAAAGACATCTCTTTTTCCAAGTATTTTTCTCAATCGCGGACTGACCGTTTCTTGTGCAAGTTCCGCCAAGCGCTTTCATTGACCGATGTTAGAAAAATCGCGTCCGGAGATTTCCACAAGCTTATGCACATAAACTGTGGAAATGAGGAGCTCAGACGGGAAGGCGGGAAATCCTGATCCGTCCGGTGATGGCGAGCGTCAGCTTGTAACCGCCCCAGCCGTTTGAAACCCGGATTGTCGCCAGATTCGTTACGGCCCCTTCCGGAGTGAAGACGGGGGTATTGTTGGCCTCGACCGTCGCCCCCTCGATGCCGGCCAATGTGTCGGGGATCCAGATATGGGCGGTTTCGTCATAGGTTTCGAGGCGATAAAAATCCGCTCCGAACCGGACCCGGCAGTTGTCTCCGCTCAGAATGGATTTGGCCCGGGCCGTGTTCAGGGCCGCGCGGACTTCTCCGACCGCTATTTCCAACCGGTATTTGGAAGCGAGGTTGAGAAATGATATCGAGGCCAGGGTGATGATGATCGCGAAAATCGCCAGAACGAGCACGGTTTCGATCAGGGTGAAGCCGCGGCCGGTCATTGATCGGACCATTGGAGGGCTTCCCACCCGCTGACGAAAAGGACCGGATCGGTCGCGCGCGGAGATCCATTTTCGGAGGCCAGGGTCGAATTCAACCGGTCGTCCGGCCTGATCGTCAGGAGGGCGTCGTCCATTTCCAGGCCGGAGGTCTGGAGGCCTCCGGATAGGGTGATGTTTTGACCCTCTCCGTCGATTCGGACGCCGTCGCGGGCGGCGCATGATGCCTGGAGAAACAAATCGGCCGGCGCGTCCGCCGCGACGCGGATCCGGCCGTCCGTTCGAGACCCCGTGACGAAATCCGCGCCGCTCGCGTAGAGAAACAATTGGGCGGTCGAATCCTTTAAATAAGGGAGGCCGTCTTTCCAGCGAACGCCCTCCTGGATCAAATGAGTGGAGATGACGGTTTCTCCGGCGGATACGATCGTCAGGGCAACGCCGGCCAGGACGGAAGGCGCGTCGGTCCCTTCCGTCCTGGCCAGAATTCCGTCCGGCCCGACGATTCCCCCTCCCAGCGAAGCGACGTCTCCGTTGACCATGACGATCGGAAACGGGGTGCGTTCGTAGCTTCGGCTCTCCTCCGGCCCGGTAAATTCCGTTTGTCCTTCCGAAGGATTGAACCACATCCGCCAAAATCCTTCCTCGAGACGGAACTGGAGATACTGCCGGCCGGAATCGGCGGCCAGGATCATTTCTTCCACGTCGCCTTGAACGAAGACGCCCCCGAGGCCGGCGTCGTTGACTACGAGATACACGCCGTCGGGGACCGGTTCGTCGACGAGAGGCAGTCCCAGCGCTTGCCGGAGTTGATAAACGGTCAGCTTGTCCGGGGAGAAGATCTTTATCCGCAGTGTTTCCGCGAGTTGGGGTGCGGCATCGGCCGGGACCAGGAGAAGGTCGGTCGCAGCCGGGGGGATGGATCCACCCCCGGTTTCGGGCGGGGTGAGAACGACTTTTTTCCCGGCGAGCAGTTCCGCCGCTTGTTCCCGTCCGTTTTCCCCCGCCAGCAAAAAGGGGAAAGAGGACAGGGGGACGCGTCCGGCCATGACGGACAACCCAACGTCAAGGACGGTCCGTTTCGTTTGAGACCGGCGGGTCAACCGCCCCCGGGCGTCGATCGCCCCGGTGAATTCAGCGGCGAAAAAAGATTCGGAGTCCGCGACGCATACCGGGCGGAACTCCGTTTCGGACGCCCACTCCGACCATCCGGCCGTTTCCTGAACGATCAGAGGGAAGACGACGCCGAGGACGGCGGCGACGACGTCCGTTTTTCCGGTCAGGGTCGCGGTCCGGAGGGCGTCGTATTCTTCTTCCGACAAGGCCAGGGGGAAGGACCGGGCGGCGAGGATTCCTTCCAGGGCGCCGAATCCGGCCCGGACGCCGTTTTCGGCGGCCGCCCGAAGCAGGACAGCGTCGTTTTTGTAGGAACTCCATTGGCGATACGTCCAGGTCAACATGAAGAGGCCGAGGCCGAGCGCCGAAATCAGGAAAGAGGCGAAGATCACGGCCATCGTGATCGACCCGGCCTCCGGTCCGGGCCGAAGCTCAGAACGGTTTTCCAAGGGAGGCGTTTCTCGCCAGGATTTTGAGCGCATAGGATTCCTCCGGCTCGGACGCGAGAGAAAGCCGCGTCTCGGCCAGGCACGTTCCCGAATCGAGGAAAAAGGCAAACGAACAAACGTCCTCGAGGAGCGGTTGGGCCGGGGACGAGTCGATTTTGCGACGGAGGACGTTTTGCCCGGCGTCCAAATAGACGGCCGTCGTTCGCAGGATGGCCGCGGCCGAGTCCGAGGCCCGGTAATCGTAGTGAAGCGGGGATGACAGCGTCAGGATCCCGTTTTCGGAACTTTGGATGATCGCGGTTTCTCCTTTTCGCTTATCGTATAGACAGATGGTCCGGCCGATCCAATCCTCCTTGGTATCGGCCAGGGCGAGGGTCGTTTGATCCGCCCGCAGGTCGGCCGCAAGAGGCGGGCTCGCTTCAGCCCGGACGAAGACCCACCGGCCGTCTATTTGTTCCGCCGGGGTCAGCAACCCCAGGCGCATCGGCCGGGCCAATCCCTGGCCGGCCGCCAGAACATCGGTCCGGATTCTATCCAGCGCGGCCCAGGCGGCCTGGCGGTTTTCCTGCCGGGATTGAAGCCGGAAAAAAACGCGGCGGACGGTGCCGAAAAATTCCAGACTCCCGGCAAAGATCAGAAAAAAGACGGATAAACTGATGAGGCTTTCCAGAAGAGAGAAGCCCCGGACGCGAAACCCGGGCCGTTTCATCATCGGCCGGCCAGTTCCCGGGTGATCAACAGGACGGCTTCCAGCGGCCGGCCCATTTGGCCTTCACGGGTCAGGGTGAAGTTCACCTTCTTCAGGTTTTCAGTGACGGCCTCGACCGTCCAGGCGACGAGCACGCCCGGCCCGTCCGGATCGGGACGGAGGGTGATTTCACCGGACCCCGGCGCGAGCTCGGGAGCGTCGAACGGTTTGGACTTGAAATCGTCGAGCTCCGAGGAGAGGAGCCCTGAGAGATTGACCGTCCGGTCGGATTTTCGATCGATTGCGATCGAGGTCAGGAGCAGCTCGGCCGTTCCGGCGAGGAGGAAGGAAATCAGCCCGGCCGCGAACAGGACTTCGATCAGACTGAACCCCTTTTCTGTCGCTCGGGCCAAGGGGGATTCGAGGCGCCGGATTCCGTCGGCGTCGGCGAGGATGATGGATTTGTTCATGGCGCCGAACGGTAGTGCAGGCGACGTGCCAACCGGCGCGGGAGAGGAATCAGGCGGCCGAATCCGACCGAATCCGGCCTCCGTCAACCGCGTTTTCCGATTTCCCGTTGCGACTCCTCCGATCCGTCAACCCGGCTTGACTTCATACCGCCCGATCGCCGGCCACACGTTATGCCGCTGAAAATCGAGGAGGGATCGTGGGGTGTGGGTCTGTCGGCCGAAAACTGTCTTTGCGCAAGAACCGTGCGAAAATGAATTTCCGGGTAAACTTTCCGTTTTAAAACGGGGTGGAATCCGTCCCGCCCGCCTTTCAAAAAAGGGCCGTAAATATGCGCATTTTCATTATTTAAAAGAAGTCGGGGAAAAATAAAATTTTTGCTTGACAAAGACAGGCGAAAGCCCTATATTGGTTGGGCCTTTGACCTGGCTTTCCTACTGACGGCCGAAAGGCTGAATCAAGCGCGGATTGTTCAAGAATGAGGTATTTCTCTCGCGGGTCGAGAGAAACGGATCTTTGAATTAAAAAGCGGAGCGATTGTGATCGAGCCAATTTGCCATTTTCAAACTCGCTAAGTGCTCGCAAGAGTGCTTATAATTGGAGAGTTTGATCCTGGCTCAGAGTTAACGTTGGCGGCGTGCCTAACACATGCAAGTCGAACGCGTTCCGGGGGCAACTCCGGGATGAGTGGCGAACGGGTGAGTAACACGTGGGTAATCTTCCTTCAAGTGGGGAATAAGCTCTCGAAAGGGAGTCTAATACCGCATGACTTTCCGGGACATAAGTCCCGTAATTAAAGCCGCAAGGCGCTTGAAGATGAGCCTGCGTCCTATTAGCTAGTTGGTAGGGTAACGGCCTACCAAGGCTCAGATGGGTAGCCGGCCTGAGAGGGTGAACGGCCACACTGGGACTGAGACACGGCCCAGACTCCTACGGGAGGCAGCAGTGAGGAATTTTGCGCAATGGGGGAAACCCTGACGCAGCGACGCCGCGTGGAGGATGAAGGCCTTCGGGTCGTAAACTCCTGTCAGAGGTGAAGAAGGCCCGCAAGGGCTT
>CAYSGA010000106.1:0-6869 GCA_964430165.1 uncultured Eubacteriales bacterium | reverse complement strand
TCCCGGGCGACCAGGTTCAGAACGATCATCAGCCAGTTGATCGAATAATGGCTGATGTTCGACCCGCCGCGGAGGAATTGGGTCACGGACGGGCCGGCGGTTTTCTTCTTGGCGTGGCCGAAGTCGGGCGCGTCGGGTCTCCCGATCGTCTTCAGGCCGGCCAACCGGGCCGATTCCTTGACCCAGGCCGCGACCGCCTCGCAGGACGAGATACGGTCGAAATCGCAATCGTAGATGTCCATGACCAGCTCGAAAGCCGGGGAAAAACCCGTCTCGACCGGGAGCCGGAACGACGGTTTGAAGATTTCCGAGGCTTCGGCCAGGCGGGGACGGGAAACGTCTCCGGCCGGGCCGCCGGACGGGGATGTTTCGTAAATCAGCGTGTCCCGGCGCACTTTTTTGACGTCGGAAAAGACGCCCCGCGGCAGATACCAGCAGACGGCCTTTTCAACCCCGAAATACGCGGTCGTGAACGCCGCCGCCGCATCCCTCGGCAACCGGGCGCAGGTGAAGCAGTTGGCCGCGGCCGTGTTCCCGAACCGGCGGTAATTGATGGCGCTCGTCTCGATGTACTGGACGAGCGTGTCGCCGTCGCCCATTCCGCGATTCGAGACCATCGGTTCACCGAAGGGGATCATGTCGATCGCTTTGCAGAGATCGCGGCTCCACTTGCCGACTTTGTTGAGGGAAGGCTTTTTTCCCGCGGCCAGGGCAAAGTCCAGGGCGATTTCTTCCCCGTATTTGTCGACCTCGAGCCGCCGTTGAAATTCCGGGTAGGGAACGGCTGAAATATCGGGCGAATACCAGCTGGTCTTAATCCCGGCGGCTTTGAAATTGCGCCGGGCGTTGCGCTCGGCGGACTTGAACACCTGCCGGCCGCGCGATCCGGCGGTCAGGCTGAACGGCCCGCCCATGTAGCTGACGTTGGTGAACTGGATGACTCGGACGTCGTCGAAAATCCGCTCCATCTGCCGCCAGCTCCCGGGGGCCTCGAAGGGCTGAAGGAGAAGGGCGCCCGTCTGGTGGATGGTGATGCCGCCTTCGCGGAGAGCGGCGTAAACGCTCTCGTAAAAACTCGTATTGAAAAGGCTCTGGGCCGGACCGATCGGGTCGGTCGAATCGATGACGATCACGTCGCATTGCCCCTTCATCTTCCGGATGACTTCGGCCCCGTCGCCGATGATCAGGTGGAAGCGGGGGTCGTCCCAGATGCCGCCGGAAATCTCCGGCAGGTGCTCGCGGCAGTCCTCGACGACGACCCGGTCGATTTCGGCCATCGTCACGCTCTTGACGCCGGGATGGCGGAGAACCTCCCGGGCCACGCCGCCGTCTCCGCCGCCGATGATCAAAACGTTTTCGGCGGTTTTCTCCCGAGCGAACAACGGCCAGAGGCCGATCCATTCGTGGTAGATGCCCTCGTCCTCCTCGGTCAGCTGGACGACCCCGTCCAGGACGAGGACGCGCCCGAACCGCTCGGTGTCGAGAATCATCAGCTTCTGGAAACCGGTCGGTTTTTCGGGGACGATGACCCGCTTGACCTTGAACCCATAGGTCACGTCCGTATAGAGGTCCTCATAGAACCAGAGTTCCCGGCCGCGTTTCACCAAGCCCATGCTCGTTGTCCTTTCCTCGAATTTCGACGGAGCCCCATTATAACGAAACCCCGCCGGGGCGCAAGAACCCCGGGGCCCGTCCTTGCTTTCCCGCATCGACCGGGTTATGATTTCATTGTCCGACAGGAGGATACCGATGAGACGCATCTCCTCTGCTTCCGGGACCGCCCTGGCGGCGGTCGTGGCCCTGGTCTGGCTGGGACAAACGGGCTGCAAGTCCTATGACGACCAGCAAATCAAATCGTCCCTTGAAATCGTCGACGTGAACACCAGCTGGACGATGAAGGAATACCGGCAGTGGCCGAATCCCAAGTTGACCCTGGTCCCGACCGTGACCTTCAAGATCAAGAACAACTCGGCCGAAATTCTCCGTTACATCAACGCCAACGCCATTTTCAAAGAGTTGAACACGGTTGAAAATTTGGGCGACTGCTTCCTGGCCGCCATCCGGGGCGAAGGCCTCGCCCCGGGCGCGACCAGCCCGCTGATCACCCTGAAATCCAATTTCGGAGTCGCCGGGACGAACCTCGAAGCCTTCAAGATCAACCCCCAATGGCGGACGTACTACGTCAAACTCTTCATCCAGATGGGGGGCCCGCGTCACGTCCCGATGGGCGAATTCCGCGTCTCCCGGCAGATCGATTTCCAGGAAGACAAGGCCGTCCATCAGGAGAAAAAAACCGCCGACAGCCCGCGGGAAGAACCGGCAAAGAAATAACCGCCCGGGGGCTCGCCCGATGGTCAGCTTTTGTCCTCAAACGGATTGGGCTTGAGGATCTTGATATAATTCTTCGCTTTGATGTCGGTCAGGAATTTCTGGATTTCGGCGTTCTGTTTTTCCGTGCCGATTTTTTCGGTGATCGCAGCGCGGGCTTCGTCGAACGGCCGGATGCGGCTGTCCTTCCGGTCTTCGACCTGGAGCAGGTACCATCCGTTCTTGGTCTGGACCCAGGACGTCACCTCGCCCTTTTTCAGCGGCTTGACGGCCGCGAGTAGTGTCTTGTCGAGTTCGCCTTCCTTGAACGTTCCCAGGCTTCCCTTGGCCTCCTTGAGCGGTTCGTCGGAATCGGCCTCCGCGACCGCCTCAAACGGCGTTCCGGATTTGACCTTTGCCTCGATCTCAGCCTTTCGCGCTTCCAGGGAGCCGGCCTCCTTGCCCTCGATCGTCAGATAGACCGCCCGGAGTTGATATTCTTCGGGAATGACGAATTCATCCTGGTGTTTCTTGTAATAATCCACGATTTCCGCATCGTCGATCACGACCTTCTGGCCGACCTGATTGCGGAGGACGGCCTCCCGCAAGATCTGCTTCTCCATCGCGCTGATCCAATCGTCATAATTGTAGCCTTGCTGGGCCAGGGCCCGTTTGAATTGTTCGTCGCTTTCGATCTCGTTGGCCTTCTTGATGTTCTCGACAACCATTTTCAGCTGGTCCGTGACGTTGATGTTCATCGTTCGGGCTATCTGGAGGAGCAGAACGTCCGTGATCATTTCGTCGAGGAGGTGGGTTCTGACATATTCGATCGCCTTGTCCAAATCCTCTCCCCGGAACTGCGCCTGGGCGGCCTGAAGGCGTTCATTGTATTCGCGCTTGAATTCCGAAACGGTGATGATTTCGTCGTTGACGATCGCGACGATTTCCTCGACGACCTGCTGGGCCAAGCCGCAAACGGCCGCGCCGAGAAGAAGCATTCCGGCCAGAATGATTTTTCGCTGCAACATGATACCTTCCTTATCGGATTCCCGGGTAAACGAACGGAAGATTTTCCGCCGTGACCTTCCAGGACATCGTTTCTTTCAGGGAAGCAAGGTGGGCGTCCATCGTCGCCTGGTTTTTTTGTTCGATGAGCTTGGCCTCGATGAGGGGAGCGGCTTCATCCAGAGGCCTGAGCCTCGGCTCGAATTTCCGGTCAAGCCGGATAATATGGTAACCGTAAGGCGATTGAACTACCCGGCTAAAATGGCCTTCCTCCAGGGCGAAAACGACCTTTTCCAGTTCCAGGGGAAGTTGGCCGAGACTGAAGACGCCCATCAGGCCGCCGTTTTTCGCCTCGGGTCCCTCCGATTCCGCGCGGGCCGCCTGCCGGAACTCTTCTTCGCCGCCGGACCCGAGCTTTTTCAGGACTTCGCTCGCCTTGCCTTCCGCCGACAGGAGAATTTGACTGATTTGGAGACGCTCCGGTTGAAGGAATTCGTTCTTGTGGTTTTCGTAATAAGAGGAGATTTCGTCTTCGGCGACGACGATCCCCTCGACCTGCAAGGCCAGGTATTTATCGACAAGCACGCCTTCCAAAAAATCCTCCGGGTCGGAATCGGCCGCGAGGGCGTTCTCCCCGCCCCGGTTCAGCCGGAAAACATCCAGGGATTTTGATTTTTCCTCCCCGCTCAAGCCGACCCCCCGGGAAGCGGCCCGGTGGATGATCAGTTTCCGATCGATGAAATCATCGAACAGGCGGCCGGCCGCTTCGGCGGTCAGGGCAGCGTCGGGTTCGCCGACCGTCAAACGGACGAATCGGGCGAAATCGGCGTTGGTAAAAGAGACGCCTTCAATCGTCAGGACCGGAAGCAGGACCTTTTCCGGATCGTCCAGGCGGAATCCCTCCGAAAGGGGCGGAGAAACGGATTTTGGCCCGCAGGCGCCCGTTCCCAGGCAGCAAACGGCCGCCGAGGCCAAAACGATCGCGGTCAGGACGTTCCGGTATGGATTCATTTGATTCGCAATTGTGTATTCTATCCCATCCCTACCAACTCCAGCAAGAGCCGGGCGGTTTCACGGAGGATGTCGGCGTCTTTGGGAGACCGCAGGGGCAGGTTCATGACGCCCTGCGGAGTCATCGAACTCCCGGTCCTGTTCAGAACGCCCGAAATCCGAGCCGGGTCGACATCCGTCGAAGGCTGGAATTTCAAAATGAGCCGGTGGTCGACCCGGTCGACGGCCGCGAGTTTCAGACGCTGGGCCAGGAGCTTAATCCGACCGTAATGGAGGAGATGGTCGACGCTCGGCGGCGGAGGGCCGAAACGATCCCGGATTTCCTCCTCGAGGGCCCGGATCTCGTCCAGGTCGGCAGCCGAGGAGACCCGTTTGTACAGGTTGAGCCGGACGTTGATGTCCGGGAGATAGGCCTCGGGGATGCGGATCTCGACCCGGAGGTTGATTTCGCACCGGACCTCCTCGACCGCTTCGCCTTTGAGTTCCTTGATCGCCTGTTCGAGAAGATGGATGAAATAATCGTACCCCACGGCCTCCATCGTCCCGTGTTGCTGTTCCCCGAACAGATGGCCGGCCCCCCGGATTTCCAGGTCTTTCATCGCCAGGCGGAACCCGGACCCGAGTTCGCTGAATTCCTTGATGGCTTCGAGGCGCTTGCGGGCGACCGGCGGGAGTTCCGAAAAGGGAGGCACGAGAAAATAGGCGAACGCCTGGCGGGAGGACCGGCCGACCCGGCCCCGCAGCTGGTATAGCTGGGCCAGGCCGAAATGGTCGGCCCGGTGAACGAGCAGCGTGTTGACCATCGGGATGTCGATCCCGTTTTCGATGATCGTCGTCGAAACCAGGACGTCGTATTTCTGGTTGATGAAATCAATCATCCTTTTCTCGAGTGCGGCCGGGGCCATCTGCCCATGGACCGCGACCAGGCGGGCTTCCGGGACCCACTCGCGGATTTTCCCCGCCAGCGTGTCCATCTCCTCGATTTTATTGAGGACGTAATAGACCTGGCCGCCGCGGGCGAGTTCCTGCTTGATCGCCCCGGCGATCAACCGCGGCGAGAACGTCGTCACCACGGTATGGACGGCCAGCCGGTCCTTGGGGGGCGTTTCAATCAGGCTGATGTCGCGGAGGCCGGTCAGCGACAGGTTGAGGGTCCGGGGAATGGGCGTGGCCGTCAGCGTCAGGACGTCGACGCTGGCTTTCATATGCTTGATTTTTTCCTTGTGGGAGACTCCGAACCGCTGTTCCTCGTCGACAATCAACAGGCCCAGGTCGCGGAAGACGACGTCGGCCGAGAGGAGGCGGTGCGTCCCGATGACGACGTCGACCCGGCCGTTCTTCAAATCGTCGACGGTCCGGCGCTGCTCGGCCGCGGATTGGAACCGGGTCAGGGAAGCGACGCGGACCGGGAACAGGACCATCCGCCCGGAAAACGTCTTGAAATGCTGGCTGGCCAGGACGGTCGTGGGGCAGAGCACCGCGACCTGTTTGCCGTCCATGACCGCCTTGAACGCGGCCCGGATCGCGACTTCGGTTTTCCCGTAGCCGACGTCGCCGCAGAGAAGGCGGTCCATGGGAACGTCGGTTTCCATGTCCGCCTTGATTTCCCCGACCGAGCGGAGCTGGTCCTCCGTTTCCTCGAATTCGAACGTCTTTTCGAAATCCTCCTGCCAGCGCCCCTCCGGACTGAAGGAAAATCCCTTGATGGATTTGCGCTGGGCATAGAGATCCAGGAGCTCCCGGGCCAGTTTTTGGATAGCCTTTTTCGTCCGTTCCTTGGTTTTCTGCCAATTGACGGTGCCGAGCTTGTCCAGGAGGGGAAGCCCGGTCCCGACGGGCGTGTATTTCTGGACGAGGCTCAAATCCTCGACGGGAACGAACAGGGTGTCGCCGTCCCGGTAACCGAGTTCCATGAATTCGGCCGGCCGGCCTTCCACATCCATCTTGACCAGCCCCCGGAAAACGCCCACGCCGTAATCAGCGTGGACGATGTAGTCGCCGGCCTTGAGGTCCTGGAATTGGGTGATGGTCGGCCGGGCAGCAGGCCGGGCGGCGATGATCCGCTCCTCGGTGAGGATGTCCTTTTCGGCGTAGAAAAAAACCTTTTCCCGCGGATAGCCGAAGCCGCGCTCGAGATCGCCCAGGCAGAGGCAGATTTCCCCGCTTGAGGCGGCCACCAGGGGTGAATCCGCCTCGATCGAAGGGATTTCCCGCGTCTCGAGCAAGGCGCCGATTTTCTTCCGGATCGGGGACGTGGACAGGAAAATCACGCAGCGGTCGCGTTCCTCGTGGATCCGCCGCATCGTCTCGAGAAAGAAAAAGATCTTGTTGTCGAACCGCGGCACGGGTTGGAAACCGAAGGCAAACTCCCGGCGGTTTTCGGCGGGTTCGAATTCCCCGCAGAAAACCGCCCCGGCCCGGAGCCGTTCATAAAGAGCGGCCGGATAAACCGATTCGAGCGGAGGCGCGGCCGCGGCCGTTTTCCTACCGGCCGTTTCCCGGGCCTGAAGGTCGGCCGTCACTTCGTCCCACTCCTTTTCGATTTC
>CAYSGA010000105.1:0-6883 GCA_964430165.1 uncultured Eubacteriales bacterium | reverse complement strand
CGAGGGCGTTGGTCGAGACGACGCCCAGGATCTTCCCGTCCCGGAGACCTTTCTCGATCTCCCGGCGCTTGATCGGGAGGTAGCCGCCGCGGTACCCCCGGATCAAGCCCTCTTGCTTGATCGTTTTCTCGAGGTCCTCCTTGAGGTAGGTCAGGAGAACCTCGGTGACGAGACGGCTCTGGGCGAAGACGATCGTCTGGAGGTTCTGGTGGAGGAAGATCGAGGCGACCCGCCGGCTTTCATTGACATAGGATCGGCGGATGCCTAGGGCCACATTGACGACGGGGGGGACGTAGAACAGAACGTACTTTTCCCCGCGCGGCGCGCCGTTGTCGTCGACGAGCGTAGCCGAGGCCTCGATCATCTTCTCGGCCATCTCCAGGGGATTGGCGATCGTGGCCGTGCAGAGGATGAACTGGGGGTCGGCCCCGTAAAACGCGGCGACGCGTTTGAGCCGGCGGAGGACGTTGGCCAGGTGGCTTCCGAAGATGCCCCGGTAGTTATGGAGCTCGTCGATGACGACGTATTTCAGGTTTTCGAAGAGCTTGATCCACTTGGTGTGATGGGGCAGGATCCCGGCGTGGAGCATGTCCGGGTTGGTCAAGATGATGTGGCCGCGGGCCCGGATCGCCCGGCGGGCGTCCTGGGGCGTGTCGCCGTCGTAGGTGAAGATCCGGATTTCGCCGGGAAGGCGGGCGATCGTCTCGTCCAGCTCGGCCAGCTGGTCGTTGGCCAGGGCCTTGGTCGGGAAGAGGTAAAGCGCCCGGGCCGAGGGGTCCTTGAGGATCGCGTCGAGCACGGGCAGGTTGTAGCAGAGCGTCTTGCCCGAGGCGGTCGGGGTGACAACGACGGGGTTCCCGCCCTTTCTCACCGCCTCCCAGCAGTCGTGCTGATGGCTGTAGAGGCGCTCGAACCCTTTGGCCTTGAGGGCGGAAACCAGGGCCGGATGGACCTCGGCCGGGTAGTCCGCGTACCGGCCTTCCCGGGCCGGCAGATGTTTGATCGCCGTCAGCGAATCCGTCTTGAGGGCTTCGTCCCGGAGAATCTCGAGCGCCTTGTGAAGATTTTCTTCGCGGCCCATAGCCGCATGCTAGCGCATCGTCCGGCCGGGGTCAATGCGTGAAAAGACGGCCCCGGGAGCGCGAGGGCTCCGGACAGCCCCTGCCCTTCACGTCCTCAATCTTTGAGAGGGTCTCGACCGGGCGCTCAGCCGCTTCTGGTCTTCTTTCGCGGCGTTTCGTCCGACCGCTTCCGGCGGATAATCAGGACGATCCCCACCATAATTGCGAAGAGCTCTATAACGATCACTCCTCCGATCACCGGCGCCCAGTTCGTCCGGCCGGAGCCCATCGCCGGCAGAACCGCCGAACCCGCTGGACCCGCTGAACCCGCTGCTTGGGCCGTGATGGTTCCGGATTGGGGCTTTGCAGGGATCTCCGCGCCGCTTGCGCCTTCACTCGCCGCCACTCTTCGAAAATCCAGCGAAGCCGTTCCCGGGCCGATCACTTTGAACGAAATCAGGAAGAGGTCGCCCTGGCCGTTAAGGGCGGGTTCGGAGATGCTGCCGATCCGTAAAAGGCCCGGTTGGACGACGTTGAAGTCGATCATGCCGGGTTGCAGACTCCCCGGTTCCAGGTTGATGAATTCCAGGATGTTGGGGGGATATTCCAAATCGATTTCGACCGCTCCCAAGTCGGCCGCGTTTTCGGCCACGATGGAGACCCGGGTTTCCGTTCCGACGATTGCTTTTGCCGGAGGAATGCGGAGCGTCAGTTCGACGGCCGGAAGCATCGCCGGAAGGAAGAAGATCAGCCCGGCCCAGGCCGGAATTTTCGCCGCTTTTCGCATCGATTTCTCTATTTCCCGACGACTTTCATCAGGATGAGGCGGGCGTCCGTCGAGGTCACACCGTCGACGCCGTCGATGTCGGCGGTCAAATTCTCGTCGATCAGCCCGACCGACATTTTCAGCGCTTGAAGAGCGTCGATCGCCTCCAAACGGCCGTTGCCGTTGACATCTCCGGGAATTCCGCCGGGTGGTTTCGGCTTTACGCCCGGGTCGGTTTTCCCGCCCGTCGTTGTTCCTCCCGTTCCGGTAGTTCCCCCGCCCGTAGATGATCCGCCTGTCCCCGTCCCTCCGCTCCCGCCGGGGCCGCCGATCTCGATCCATCCGTCGATCGCCCGAATCGCGGGCTTGCCGCCGGAAGCGCTTCCCTTCGTCGTGATGGCGAGCTTTAAATCAGCCCGCCCGCCCGTCGGCCCTACGGCCTTGAAAGGAATCTTAACGAGGATGCCGCTCCCCGTGATATCCAGGCTGCCGGCTAATCCGACCCTGACCATTCCGGCTTGACGGGGATTGGCCACCAGGCTTGTCGTCGCGGGAACGAGGCTTCCCTTCTCGGTATTCCCGACCACGACTTTGCGGACGTCGTAAATCAGGTTGAAATTCACGTTGGCCAGACCCGTGGAGTTGTCCAGATAGACAGGGACGTTGACCGTCTCGCCCGAGGAGGCCTTCACCTTGTCGACCCGGAGGGCCATGCCGCCGCCCGAAGTCCCTCCCGTCGTTCCGCTTCCCGGCCCTGTCGTCCCCCCCGAGCCGGGGGGCGGATTTCCCGTACCGCCGGCGTCGGCGGGCGGCGGTCCGGAATACCATATGTACGTATAGGAGTATATAGTGCCCTCCGTTTGGACGGTCGCCTCGATTTTACTTTTTCCGCTTTCCGTCCCCTTCGGGTATTCATAAGTGCAGGTTTGGGGCCCTCGGTCTAAACCTCCTACATTGCCCGCGAATGACGCGACACAACGCGTCCCGTGACCCATATAGTGGAAATATATGCCGATATTCCAGTAGCAGCATTGATTCTCTATCATGATGGAGTTTACGGTAACCGAATATTTTTTTCCGGGAATAATAATGTTGGGAAGTTTTGTCCAAGTCACCTCAACCGTTCCCATTTTCGTTTTTGTATTCCCCATAAAAGCCGTAATGACCTCATCGAATTCGCGGCTATTCGTTTGATAGTTTCCGGCTTTGGGTTGGGACATCCCTTTTTCGAGTTTCCAATACCCGTCTTCGGCCCTGGCGGATGACACGGCGGACAACAGCATTAACGGCGCCATGGTCAAAACCAGCAGCCAGCGATGCTTTTTGAAGTTCATGAGATTTTTCCCTCCTTCAAACGTAATCAGACTCCGGCTCTAAAATAGAAATTATTGCGGCTCACGTCTTCCCCCTCCGAGGTTCGCTTCTTGTTCAGCAACGGTGGAACTATATCTTCGGCCGCCGAACCATGTCAAGGATTCTGTGATTCAGACAGAGGGCGCGAAAACCCTGACGGAGAAGAGTCGACTTCGCCCCTCCCCTTGACGGGAGACCGAGGCACGCTACAATAGATCCATGCTCGAACGCGGGAAGGAACCGGTCTCCCGGATCCTGGTCTGGGGCGCGGCCTGGGGCTTGACCGAATCGACCCTTGGATACATCCTCCATTACCTCCCGGTTCCAGGTCTGGCCGGAATGATCCTGGTTCCGCTCGGGTTGTTTTTCATGAACCGGGTCTACCGCGAAACCGGTCGGCCGGACGCGATCCTGTCCGTCTCGGCCGTGGCCGTGATCCTCAAGCTATCGAATTTTTTCCTTCCCGGCCGCGGGCCGGTGATGACCCTCCGGCCGGTGACGGCTATCCTCCTCGAAGGCCTTCTCTTCGCCGCCCTCTACGCCGTCCTTCCCCTTCTCGTTCGCCGAAAAGCATGACGGCGATGCCGATCTCCGTCCGGGTCAAAAACGGGAAAAACGCCGTTTTCCATCCGCGGGCGAATACCCCATGAATCCCGGGAAAGGGATAAGAAAATCCGCGCCGGAGTCGGCCGCCGTCCCCTCGCCGATCGACGGCGCCCGGATGGTCCGGGCCGGCTGTCCGGCCCACAATTGCGGAGGCCGCTGCCTTCTCCGCGTCTGGGTCAAGAACAACGCGATCGTCCGGATCGAGACGGACGACCGGCCCGGCGATTCCGTCGAAGACCCCCAGTTCCGGGCCTGTGTGCGCGGCCGCGGCTATCGGTGGCGGCAGGGCCACAAGGACCGCCTCCGCTATCCGATGAAGCGGATCGGCGCCCGGGGCGAGGCCAAGTTCGCCCGCATTTCCTGGGACGAAGCCCTGGACCGGTTCGCCGCTGAGCTCATCCGCATCAAAAAGGAATACGGCAACCTGGCCTTCCATATCCCCTACGGGACGGGGAGCTACAGTTTGACGAACGGCCGTTGGACGGCCGAGCGCCTCCTGCACCTCTTCGGCGGATGCCTGGGCTATTACAACAGCTACTCCTGGGCCTGCATTTCCGCGGCCACGCCTACCGTCTATGGGACCAACGTCACCGGCAACCAACGGCAGGATTGGCTCAACGCGCGCTTCATCCTCATGTGGAGCTGGAACCCGGCCGAGATGCGGGACGGGACGAACTCCGAATTTTTTATTAAAAAAGCGAGAGAGCGCGGGGCCCGGGTCGTCTGTCTCGATCCCCGGAAAACCTTGAGCGCCGTGGCCTTGGCCGACGAATGGGTGCCCATCCGGCCGGGGACGGACGCGGCCATGATGAGCGCGATGGCCCACGTCATGATCGACGAGGATCTCCTCGACCGGGAATTCATCCGGGGTCATTGCCTGGGCTTCGATGAAACCCAGATGCCGCCGGGCTGCGAGGGAGCCGAAAGCTACAAGGATTATATTCTCGGGACGCGGGACGGGACGCCAAAAACCCCGGCTTGGGCCGAAAAGATCACCGCCGTCCCCCGGGCGACCATCGCCCGCCTGGCCCGCGAATACGCGACGAACAAACCGGCCGTCCTCTACCAGGGCTACGGCATGCAAAGGCGTGCTTACGGCGAACAACCCGTCCGGGCCGGCTGTGTCCTGGCGGCCATCACCGGCAACGTTGGAATCCCCGGCGGATGGGCGGGCGGGCTCGCCCTCCAAGCCCCGGCTGGCGGCGCCCTCTGGGCGATTTTTCCCACCGGCGAGAATCCCGCCCGCGCGAAGATTCCGTCGTTCCTCTGGAGCGAGGCCGTCCTCCGCGGCCGCGAAATGGGCTGGAACGACGGCGTCCGCGGCGTGGACAAGCTCGGAACCGACCTCAAGCTCCTCTGGTCGGTCGCCTCGAACATCCTCATCAACCAGCATGCCAACGTCAACCGCTCGGCCCGGATCCTCCGGGACGAGAAGCGGGTCGAATGTCTCGTCGTCCAGGACAACTTCATGACGCCCACGGCCCGCTTCGCCGACCTCGTCCTGCCCGCCTGCACCCAATTCGAAACCTGGGGGATCCAGGACGGCTGGAAATACGGCGAAGAAGTCATCCTCGCCCCGAAGATTCTCGACCCGCCGTTCGAGGCCAGAAGCGATTACTGGATCTCTTCAGAGCTGGCCCGACGGCTCGATCTCCGCGATGAATACACCCAAGGCCGGACCGAGCGGGACTGGGTCGAATGGGCGATCGGCACCTATCGGGAAAAGCGATTCCCCGAACTTCCTCCGCTCGCCGAATTCGAGGCTTCGAACGCGGGCGTTTATTCCGCGCCGGTCACGGAGCCGGTTGTGGCCTTCGCCGACTTCCGCCGGGATCCCGAGAAACATCCGCTCCCGACGCCCTCGGGAAAAATCGAAATATTCTCCAAACGCCTCTATGATCTTCAACGGCCCGACGAGATCCCGGCCGTCCCCAAATATATCCAGGAATGGGAAAGCCCCTTCGGCCCCGAAGCGGCGGACTTTCCGCTCCAAGCCGTCGGTCATCACACCTTGGCCCGCGTCCATTCGATCCACGACAACAATCCCGCGCTCGCGGAAGGATTCCCGCAGCGTCTGTTCATGAATCCGCTCGACGCCGCGCCGCGCGAAATCCGCGACGGCGACGAGGTCCGGCTCTGGAACGACCGGGGGGCCATCGTCGTCCGGTGCCGGATCACCGCCCGGATCCTTCCCGGCGTCGTGGCCGTCCCGCAAGGCGCCTGGTGGACCCCGGACAAGGATGGCGTCGACCGCCGCGGAAACATCAATGTTCTGACGTCCGAACGATGGTCGCCCTACGCCTACGGCAACACCCAGCACACGATCATGGTCCAGGCCGCGAAGGCCGGGAGGCGGCCCCGATGAGCGAAAAGCAGCACGCTTTCTATTACGACTCGGCCTCCTGTTCGGGGTGCAAAGCCTGCCAGGTCGCCTGCAAGGACAAGAACGACTTGCCCCTCGGGATGTTCTGGCGCAGGGTCTACGAGATCGCCGGCGGCGGCTGGAGGAAGGACGGCGAAGCCTGGATACCGGACGTCGCCGCCTACAACCTCTCCATCGCCTGCCAACATTGCCAGGACCCGGCCTGCGTCAAGGGCTGTCCGACCGGAGCCCTGGAGAAACGGCCGGACGGAATTGTGACGATCAACCAGGAGTTGTGCCTGGGCTGCCGGTACTGCGAATGGACCTGCCCCTATGGCGCTCCGCAATTTAACCAAACCGCCGGAGTTATGACGAAATGCGATTTCTGCCTCGATCTCGTCCTTCAGGGCGGACGCCCGGCCTGCGTCACGGCCTGTCCGATGCGGGCCCTCGATTTCGGGGAACTCGAGGAGTTGAAGGCCAGGCTTGGCGGCACGGCCGAGGTCTTTCCGCTTCCGCCGGAAGCTCAAACAAGGCCCGCCCTGCTCATCAAATCCCATCCGGACGCGGCCCGGGCCGAGGCCTTGGGCGCGGACACCAACAACCGGGAGGAAGTCTGAAATGAACCTCCGCGAATGGCCGTTGGCCCTGTTTACGATATTCGGACAAACGGCCGCCGGCGCCGCAGTTTTTTTGCTCCTGCCTTTCGCCCTGGGATTAACGGGAACCGGGGGA